>JBGSKZ010000502.1:0-6417 GCA_041741035.1 Treponematales bacterium | reverse complement strand
CTGACGAGCAGTCGGCCCCGCCTCTCGAAGCCTATTTCGCGGATCGGCTGCTGCTGGCCACCGGAGGCGCTTCCTACCCGGCCACGGGGAGCTCAGGGGACGGCTACGCGATCGCGTCGGCCTTTGGGCATGGCGTTATCGAGCCCAGGCCCGCGCTCGCGCCGGCCTACGCCGACGATTTTCCCCTCGCCGGCTTGGCCGGCCTTTCCTTTAAAGGCGCGGGCCTGTGCCTGCGCCGGGAAAGCAGAAAGATACTCGAGCGCTCGGGGGATCTCCTTATTACGCATAAAGGCGTGTCAGGGCCGCTCATCCTGGACGCCTCTCGCGATATGCGCCCCGGCGATACCCTGGAACTGCGCTTCGTCGACGCTAGCGCGGACGAATTCCGCCAGGGCCTGGACGCCCTAGCGGCGGCCGCGCCTAAGCGGCAGCTTCGCGGCATCCTTACGGAGCTCGGGCTCACGCGCGGCATGGCCGACGAGTTTTGCCGCCTGGCCTGCGACGCTCCGTACGGGGAGCTCACGGCGGCCGGGCTATCCCGCGAGAAAAGGCAGAGGCTGTGCGCCTTGAGCTGCGCCTTTCCGCTGCGGCTGCGCGCCTTAGGCGGCATGGATGAGGCCATGGCCACGGCGGGCGGGGTAGCGCTGGATGGGGTCGATCCGAAGACCATGGCTTCGCGCCTGGTCCCAGGCCTATATTTCGCCGGCGAGCTGCTCGATTTCGTGGGCGACACGGGCGGCTATAACCTCCAGGCCGCCTTCGCCACCGGCGCCCTGGCCGGCGTTTCCTGCCTGAAGGCCATTATGGCCGGCGCTTGAAGGCGGAGCCCAAAGGCCTTATGCTTAGCGTATAGCTAGCCATGAAGAAAAAGCGCAAGCCGTACATCATCGCCACCGTCGCCTTCCTAGCGGCCTCGATCCTGGTCGCCTGGCCCATGGCATCGGCCTATCGCTCCACCCGGAACGAGGCCCTCGACAGGCTGCGTTTCCAGGCTCGCGCCCTGGCCGAACAAGCGGCCAACGGCATACGGGCCTACCTATCCTACCATTACCATGACCTCGAATTCCTTTCCGCCGTGCCGGGCGTCATCGCCATGGACGACGGCGGCAAAGACCTTCTCATGGCTTACTATCGCGAACAGATGGGGTCCGTGCGAGCCGTCACCCGCATAGACGCGAAGGGCCGTATACTATGGTCCTGGCCCGACCCCAGCGTAGCCGGGCGCGACGTGTCGGGGCAGGAGCACAACGCGCGTTTCCTGTCCACGCAGAAGGCGGTGCTCAGCGGAGTGTTCGCGGCCGTGCAGGGCTACGACGCGGTGGCGCTTACCGTGCCGGTGCGCGAATACGGCGAATTCGACGGGGGGCTGGTATTCCTCATACCCTTTGAGGATATAGCCAGCCGCTTCGTCGCCGATATAGCGATAGGGGAGTCCGGTTACGCCATACTATTCGACGCGAACGGCGTGGAACTCTACTGCCCGGTGCCCGGCCACGTGGGGCGGAATGTGCGCCAGACGAGCTCCGGCTCGCCGTCCATGATGAGCCTCTACGAAGCGATAGCGCGAGGCGGCTCGGGAGAGGGCGAATACTACTATGACGCCATAGCGGATAAGCGGGTAACGCGGGTAAAGAAGGCGGCTTATTACTCCTCCGTGCGCTTCCTCGATTCCTTCTGGACCGTAATGGTAACCGTGCCGGAGGCCGAAGCGTATACCTACGTAGCCGGGTTCCAGCGTACATGGCTCACACTGGCCGGCATACTATTCGGCGGCATAGCTTTCTGGACGGGCATAATCCTGCGGGCTCTCATGCGCAACGAGGCGATAAACGAAGCCTTGGCCGCCTCCAATAGCGCCTTGAGGACGGCGGCGCACGAGCTGGAGAGCGCGCAGGAAAGGCTCGTGCTTTCCGAGAAGCTGGCCACCCTGGGCCAGCTGGCCAGCGCCATTACCCATCAGGTGAATACCCCCTTGGCCGCCATGGCATCGGCGAGCGGAAGCATACGGGCTTCCGTAGAGATGGATATTCAGGGCTTCATAGAGCTTGGGTGCCGCTTGAACCCCGTGGAGAAGGAGCTGTTCCTCGACATGGTAAGCCATGCCCTCCTGCATGCCAAATCGGCGGCCGCTATGGTGGGCTCGCGCGCCAAGAAGCGCAGGGACCTTGCCGCCGCCCTGGAAGCGCGCGGCTATGCAGAAAGCCGCCAGCTTGCCGAAATGCTCGGCGAGATGGGCCTGCTCGACCTCTGGGAGCGTTACGAGCCGCTCTACGGCCTTCCTCAGGCGGTCGAGCTCCTGAGCCACGCGCGGGGCTTCGCGCGCATAGCCCAATCGGCGCGGCTTATCGAGCTCGCTTTGGAACGGGCCAGCGCGGTCATACGAGCCTTGGGCAGCTACGTGGACGCGGGATCGACGCACGAGCGCTGCCTTGTAGACGTCAACGAGGAAATCGATACCGTCCTGGCCCTCTACCTGAGCGCGGCGCACGGCGGGGTGAGCCTGACGAGGGAGTACGGGCAGGGCTGCCTCGTGCTGGCTTCGCCCGACCAGCTTATACAGGTGTGGACCAACCTGATCGTGAACGCCCTGCAGGCCATGCAGGGCTCGGGCAGCCTGCTCATACGCAGCGAGAGGCAAGATGCAAATCTGCGCGTTTTCATAGAGGATAATGGGCCGGGCATACCTAAGGAGCTCGCGCTTAAGGTCTTCGAGCCGCTCTTCACTACCAAGACCGACGGGCAAGGCAGCGGCCTCGGGCTCGATATAGCCAAGCGGGTGGTCGAGTCGCTCGGCGGCTCCATAAGCCTTGAATCGGAGCCGGGGCGCACCGTCTTCGCCGTAACCCTGCCCGCGGCGGCCGGATAGCGCCGTTAGGCGGCCAGCTCATACTAAGCTCGTAGGCCCGTGGCGCGTGCGTTCGTAGCAATGTACGATAGCCGGGCATTCTTCCCGCCTTTAGGCTTGGCCTTGCGCGTATAAGCGCCAAGGAAGTACCAGCTATGAAATTAAACAGAATCTTAACGGCCCTGCTTGCGTGCATGGCCCTCTCCGGCTGCGGAACGGTAGCGCCGGATCTGCCCCCCGCCATGGATGGAGCGGCGCCCGAGGCTCTAGCCGCGCCCGCGGCATCCCCGGTCGCGGCGCTGTATGAGCCGGATCGGCTTAAGGCGGATTTCAGGCAGTTCCGCCGTATCATGGAAAAACGCACGGCCAGGCTCTATACCGATCGCTCCCGCCTGTCGCTTATGCTCGACGAGGCCGAAGCGCGCCTGGCAGCGCCCATGGACGAGCTGTCTTTCCTGCGCCTGCTCGCGCCCATCGTTGCTGAGCTGCGCTGCGGCCATAGCTTCTTAAGCGTATCCGTCGGCCTGGAACGGCTGCTGCGCGAGGATACGCCGCTCTTTCCCCTGGGCGTGCGCATTTTCGGGGAGAGGCTCTTCGTCATAGAGGATCGCTATGGACGCGGCGTAGCGCCGGGCAGCGAAATCGCGGCCATAAACGGCCGCCCCGCCGCCGCCGTCATAGGCCTCTTGCTCTCCACGATGAGCACGGACGGCAGTGATCGGGGGCGCCCGCGCTACGATGCCGAACGCTGGTTCGCGTCCATGTATTATACCTATGTCGACTCGTCCGATAGCTTTACCCTGCTCCTTCGCGGCGCGCCAGGCGAGTCCGGCGAGCCTGAAAGCGAGGGCTTAGAAGAGCGAATCATCGCTGGGCAGCGAGATCCGGCCCTCGCGAAGCTGGCGGAAGGCATAATGCATGACACCGTGGATGCCCCCTACGCGAAGGGCTACTATCCAGGCTACGCCCTCCTCAAGGTGCCGACCTTTTCCTACAGTCGCCCAAAGGCTTACGAAGAATTCTTAAAGGATTTTTTCGTAGAGCTTAAGGGCCGCGGCACGGCAGCGCTCATCCTCGACCTGCGCGGCAACTACGGCGGCTCGCCCGCGCCTACGGCCGAGCTCTTTCGTTACCTGATCGGCGAGCCTATGCCCTTCTTCGCGGCCGGTAATCCCATCTTCCTAGCGCCGTGGAAAAAAGCCCTGAAGCCTTATCCCGAGGCTTACTCGGGCAAGCTCGCGGTTCTGATGGACGAGGCGGGCTTCTCGATGAACGGCTTCCTGCTGAGCCTTTTGAAGCACCACGGTATAGGCACCCTCATAGGCGCCCGTAGCTCGGGGGGCTTCGCCTGTTCCGACGCTTCTATGCTCGTTACCTTGCGCAATACCGGCTTGAGGCTCCGCTATTCTACCCTGGCCTTCTCCGTGGCCGTGGAAGGGCAGAAAGCCGGCATAGGAGTGGAGCCCGACCTGGCCGTGGACTGGACCCTTGAGGATTACCTGGCCAAGCGCGACCCCGTCATGGCCGCCGCGCTTGAGGCCGTCGGCGCGCCCTGAAAGGCAAGCTATCTGAAGAGGAGGCGCGCCAAGAAAGGCGGCGTCCCGCGCGGGGGCTTCTATTTGAAGACCAGGGTATAGGCCATGCCGGCCAGGCTCTCATAATCCTCGGAGCCGCGCACGACCAGGGCCGAGAGGTAGAGCACGGTGGGCCAGGCGCCCGAGCCGGGATACATTTCCTCCTCCAAGAAGAGGTCGACGAGCTTGCCCACGGAGCGGCTGGCGTTAAGGGCGTCGCCCTGCGCGCTCACGCGTTGCCAGCGGCGGACGAATTCGCCCTTGAAGGGCCACACCTGCCAGGCCTCGTCGTCGCTAAGGAAGAGCGGGCTGTCCTGGCCGTAGTTTTCCTCCGCCATGCCCATGCCGGCCAGTTCCTCGGGATACTCGTCGAACCAGCCCCAGAGCACGCGCGTATAGGTGGCGGGCCAGGTGGACGAATTGAGGTAGAGCGCCGCGTCGTCCCAGGCGCGGGGCAGCTTCGCGCGTATAACGAAGGGAGCGCGGGCGAGCGCGATGACTCCGTAATCGTCCGGCTCCAGGGCCGTACCCGCCTGCTCGATCGTAAACGAGAATTCCTGGGCCGCGGCCGGCAGGGCCAGCAGGGCGAGGATGGCCGACAATAGCATGGCCTTCGCGGCCGGGCGTAGGTAGCGGGCTGTTCTTTCCATAGAGAAAACTATAGAGCGCGGAGGCGGGGCTAGCAAGCGCGCGCGGGAAGCTTTCGCAGGGCGTCGAGCCTGGGGCCGAGCAGGCGGAGGAAGCGTTCCTCGGGGTATGGCTCGTCGGCCACGGCCGCTAATACGCCCGCTCCTTCTATGAGGGCAGCGAGGCTTTCCGCTTCCGCCTCGGCGGCGGCCCGATCCGCGAATAGCCCGTCTTCGAGCAAAAGCTCCGTAAGGCCGGCTATGCCCTCGCGAAGGGCGTCCCGCATGGCCTGCCTGCGCAGGGGCAGCACGGATAAGAGGAAGCGCAGATAGGCCGAAGCGTCGCCGCAGGCCTCTCTCGCCATGGCGAGGGCGCCGGCATAGCCTTTCCAAAGAGCCTCTATGTACGCGATAGACCCGCCCCCGCCCGCGCTTCCGGCTCCAGGGCCGCCCGGCTTGGGGCTAGGAAGATAGGAATTAAAGAAACGGTCGACGCAGGCGTCAAAGAGGCTGGCTTTATCCGGGAAATAGTAATAGAACGCCCCCTTGGACAGGCCGCTTGCCGCCACGAGGTCGGCCATGCTCGCCCCGTCCGCGCCTTTTTTCAGGAAGACGGGAAAGGCCCGTTCCACGATGTCGTCGCGCGAGGTTTTCATGAGTCGCTCCGCGCTCGGGGGCGCGCCATGCTGAATACGCTGGTGCCCTCAAGGCCGTGTGTGGCCAGTATTTGGAAGCCCCTGCCTTCATAGAGCGGCAGATTATCCGCGTTCTCGGTGTCCAGGGCCAGGCCCGCGCAGAGCGGATCGGCCTGCGCGTCGGCTATGGCCTTATCCAGTAAAGCCGATCCTAGGCCCCTACCGCGGCTCTCCGCGCTGACGCCCAGCATGACCAAGTAGCGCCACTTACCCGGCGGCAGGGAGCCGCGAGCCGCCGCCATATATCGCTGTAGCCGCGCGAAACTCCCCTTCGGCAGCCGGGCCGCCAGCGCGACGGCCCTAAGGGCAAGCCGCGCGAAGGACAGCGCCGCCCTGAGCCCGGGCCGCGAAGGACGCTCCACTATGCTGCATGCCTTTAGGCGTCCCTCCACGAAGGCTCCGCGTAGCTCTTCGTCCATTATGCGGGCTTTATCGAACATGAAGGAAAGGAAGGTCGCAGCGGCCTTATCCCTACCGGCCTTGCCGAAGAAATAGGCGTCCGAAGGGTCCAGGGCAAAGGCGTCCGCCATTACCGCTATAAAGCCTGCCTTGTCGGCGGGGCCGAGGGCGCGCATTTCGATGTTACGGACCTCGCCTTTCGGTGCCGAGGGGCCGCGCCCCGTATGGGCTCCCCCGGCTACGCCAGCCGCCTTGGCAGCCGCCGCCGCCGGAGGCGC
>JBGSKZ010000501.1:0-2057 GCA_041741035.1 Treponematales bacterium | reverse complement strand
CCTGAGCCGCCCTCGCCCGCACCGTGGCCGCGACTTCGTCCGCAAGCGAGGCGTTGCGTAGCGCCTGCTCGCGCTGGGCTTCGGCCCTCTGCCAGGCCTGATAGGCCAGGCGTAGGTCCAGGCTCAGCTTATCCATGGCCGCCTCGAGCCGTATGCGGTCCGCTTCGGCGGCCAGCTTCAGCGAGTCCGCCAGCCTTTTGTCCGCGCCGCCCGTATCGAGCCTTATGCCGAGCGTCGCGTTTAAGGTCCAGGGGCTAACGGCGGCCTCGCCGGAAAACTGAGCCGCGGGCAAGTCGTAGCTCAGGCTCAATGCTGGCTTGTCGCTATCGTAGCTCAGGGCGGCGCTATGGCCGTCCTTGGCCAAGGACAGCTTAATGTTGAAAGGAAGCTCGAAGCCCAAAGCCCGTTCTATCTGATCCTGGCTTAACTGGAGCCGCAAAGCGGCATCCCGCAGAGCGGGGTCGTTGATTAGAGCATGCGCGGCTAGTTCGGGAGCCTTGGGCAGGGTCCCTGGCGCGGCCGCCAGGTAAGAAAAGGACTGGCCATCGTCGCTCAGGTCGAGCCAGCCGAAGAGTTCAAGCCGCGTGATGCGCCTGCCCATATCGGCTGAAAGAAAGGCGTCCCGGGCGGCGACGATACTCTCCTCCGCTTTCCGGTAGTCGGCGTAGGCCAGCGTTCCGGCCTTAAAGCGCGCTTGGGCGCTCTCGAATTCGCGCTCGGTAAGATCGCGTTCCCTCTCGCTTAGCGCGGCGTTCTCCTGGGCTGACCAGGCGGCAAGGTAGAGCGTATACGCCTTGAGCCGGGCCAAGGCTTGAGACCAGGGAAGCAGCTCAACGCTGTAGCGTGCCTGGGCTTCCGCGGCGGCGGCCTTATCCGCCGCCTCAGGGGCGAGCGCCAGGGGTATGCTCAGCGCCGCGCTGAGCGTGAGAGAATCGCTCTTGGGCGGGGCGAAGAGTTCGTCGCCCGTGCGCTTGTAGCTACCATCCAGCGAAAGGCTCAAGTCGCCCGCGTAGCGCGCGGCTTCATACTGCGCGGCCGCGTATTCGGCCTGCAATGCCGCTAGCTTGGCATCGCCCGCGCTAGAGGCAAGTGAGAGGGCCGTATCCAAATCCAAGGCGCCTAAGCGGGATACGGCTAAGATCAATATTAGTATTACCTTATATCTCATTTTAAGCATATTAACTCCTCAGTTGTAATATAGCAATATATATGCCAATACGCATAATTATGATAAAATATTTCTGTGTATTTTAATTCATTATTATAAATACACTTACTAATCGATCGGAGTAATAAGGACAGGAGGCTAATACGGCGGTGCAGAGCTCATTAGGTCTATTGCCCTTAAATGCGTGCAATATATTCTCATTCCCCGGGCGTCTCATTGCAAGAGCAGACGTAACAAATTTTTAATATATGCCAAAAAAACCTAGTTCCCCGAAGCTTATGTCTCGCCGAAAAATGCCAACGCTATGGTTGGTGCTCCCCAAGCGCTCTACCTTGCATAGCGTAGCTGGCTGCACAGCCATAAGCTTCGGGGAACCAATAAGGAATAAAAAAGCCCCCATAACGGGGGCTCGAACGCCGCCTCGCCGCGGCGTTTATATACGGGGCCGACGCTTACCAGCGGCCGCCGCGCCCACGCCGACACCTGTGATGGGATATCCCGCACCGGCGATGCTCAGCCCGCGCGACACCGCCAGTTTCACCGGTCCCGACGCGGTTGTCGCCCTCCAATGGGCGTCGGTAGGCATCCTCGAGGAGCGTGAGTTCTACCAAGTGGAATTGATCGTCCCGACCGGGGAGCAGAACGTGACCCAGCAGGTGGTTCAACGCTCAACGGTGTGGCGCATCCCAAGCGAGCTGTTCCCGCCTGAGACAGTGGAGAACCGCACGTTCTCCTGGCGCGTCCTGGTTGTCCGTCAGGTCACAGGGGGGGATGAAGCCACCTACAAGGTCATCAGCCAGTCCGCACGACGGCGCACGTTTACCTGGGTCACCGAGTAGCGCGAGCGCTGTTTCAGCATCGAGCGCGAAAGGGGTCTTTCGCGCTCGAT
>JBGSKZ010000500.1:0-1046 GCA_041741035.1 Treponematales bacterium | reverse complement strand
GCCGATCCTCAGGCGCACGTGCTAAAGGCCTATGGCGCCTGGGGCGAGAAATCCATGTACGGCAAGAAATACGAGGGCGTCCTCCGCTCTACTTTCATCATAGGCCCCGACGGCATGGTCAAGAAAGCCTTTCCCAAGGTGTCGCCCGAAGGCCACGCCGAAGAAATCTTAGCCGCGCTTTAAGCCATGATACTGGAAAGCCTCAACCAGGCCAGGTATATCTTCGACGCCCAGGGCAAACGGCGCTGGGCCCTGGCCGCGGAAGGCTACGCGGCGCGCGCCTTGAGGCTCAAGCGCTTGAGGGCGGCTATAGTCGAAGGGCAGGAAGATCTTTGCGCCGCCCTGTACGCGGACTTCCAAAAACCCAGGCATGAAGCGCTCCTTACCGAGCTCGTGCCCATCGTCGACGAGCTCGACTTCGCGATCAAGCACCTAAAGTCCTGGATGCGCGACGAGCGGGTTGGAGCGCACGCGCCTTTCTTCTTCCAGAAGAACAGCCTTGTACGCGAAGCCCGCGGCCGCGTGCTCATTTTTTCGCCCTGGAACTATCCCTTCCAGTTGGCCATGGCTCCCCTAATCGGCGCCCTGTCGGCGGGCAACGCCGTCATGCTCAAACCCTCGGACAAGACTCCCCGCACGGCGGCTTTCATCGACGCCCTTATAAGCGGGCTCTTCCCGCCCGAGGAAGCGGCCGTGATCCGCGGCCCCGGATCCAGCGTGGGGGATATGCTCATGGAACTCCCCTTCGACCACGTGTTCTTTACCGGCAGCCCGGAAATCGGCTCGCGCATAGCGGCCAAGGCGGCCGCGCATTACTCGTCGGTGACGCTGGAACTGGGCGGCAAGTCTCCCGCCATAGTACGCGCCGACGCCGATATCCCCCAGGCGGCCCGACGCCTCGCCTGGGGCAAGGGCGTCAACGCGGGACAGACCTGCGTGGCGCCCGATTACGTACTGGCCCATGAGTCCATAGCGGAGCCCTTGGCCCTGGAGCTGGGCAAGGTTTTTGACGAAATGTACGGCAGCGCCGCGGCGGCGGCCGACAG
>JBGSKZ010000499.1:0-2022 GCA_041741035.1 Treponematales bacterium | reverse complement strand
TGCATAGTAATTCTCATATATTCCGATCTTTTATTCCTATGGAGGAAACCATGAAACGCAACTTGAAAACCGGCCTTTTGCTCTCCGTCATCCTGCTCGCCAGCGCCGGCGCGGCCTGGGCCGGCAACGTCCCCTATGGCGCGGCGGCCGCCGAACTCGCCATCGCCAAAGGAAGCCCCTTGGCCATAAACGATATGCTGCGCTGGGCCGCCGAGGACGAGTATCTCGCGCGGGGAGAATACGTAGCCATCATGCAGAAATTCGGTACCATGCGCCCCTATTCGAACATAATGGCGGCGGAAGAGCAGCATCTGTCCTGGCTCCGCGCCGAATACCAGAACCGCGGCCTGCCCTTTCCCGCGGACGGCTCAAGCGCCTCTATCGTTATACCCGGCGACCTTAAGGCGGCGGCTCAAGCCGGCGTGGACGCCGAAATCGGGAACATCGCCATGTACGAGGCTTTCCTCGCCCAGCCCGAATTGGCAAAAAGCCAGAACGCCGGCGCAAAGGCGCTCTTTGAGCAGCTGAAGCGGGCCAGCGAAAACCACCTGCGGGCCTTTCAAACCCAGCTCGCCAAGTACTAGAATAGTATCATCAAGCTAAAGCGGGAGGTTCCATGCCCATTGCGACGAAAAAAATAAAGCCTACGAAGGCTACGCCCTGGCTACGCCGAGGCATCCAGATTTTCTTTTTTCTGCTCGTGGCTCTCATAGCCACCAACGAGGTCCTGAGCGAGCGGGGCATAGAGCTCTTCTCCTTCGTGGAAGGCGCTTCGCTCCACGCCATATGCCCCTTCGGCGGCGTGGTGTCCTTCTGGCAGCTGGCCACGGCGGGAACCCTCGTAAAGAAGATCCATGAATCCTCGGTAGCCCTCGCCGTCATAGCGCTCGCCTTGAGCGTGCTCTTCGGGCCGGTCATATGCGGCTGGGTATGCCCGCTGGGCAGTGTGCAGGAGTGGCTGGGATCGCTCGGCAGGAAGATTTTCAAGAAGCGCTACAACGGCTTCGTGCCCGCTAAGCTGGATAAGGCCCTGCGCTACCTGCGCTACATCGTGCTGGCCTGGGTATCCTACATGACTATCGTGAGCGGCACGCTCATCTTCCAGGATTACGACCCCTACTACGCGCTCTTCAACTTCTGGACCGGCGAAGTGGCTATCGCGGGCGCCGCCATACTCGTGGCCACGCTCCTGTTATCGCTCTTCGTGGAGCGGCCCTTCTGCAAATACGCCTGCCCCTACGGCGCCTTCCAGGGCATCTTCAACCTGTTCCGCGTCTTCGGCATAAAGCGCAAGGCGAGCAGCTGCATAGACTGCAAGGCCTGCGACCGGGCCTGCCCCATGAATATAGTAGTGTCGACGAGCGGCACCGTGCGCGACCACCAGTGCATAAGCTGCCTCAAATGCACGAGCGAGGCCGCCTGTCCCGTCGCGGCCACGGTGGAATTCGCCGCCGGCAAAGCGGAGAAGCTGGGAGAAGCATCATGATACGCGTCAAGACCCTGCCCTTGGGCCTTATCGTCGTCGCCGGTATCTTCGGCGGCATAGGGATAGCGAAGGCCGTTGGCTATTACGAGACCACGTCGAGCAAAGAGCCGGTGACGTTCAAGACGGGCGAGCTCGCGGGCCTGCCCAATCCCGCGGACATACGGGGCTCCTATACCTGGCTCGATATAGAGAAAGCCTTCGGCGTGCCGGCGGCCGAATCTGCCGCTGCCTTCTCCCTGCCCGGCCATGAGCTGGCCGTCGACGCCCGGGTAAGCGAGCTGGAAGAAATCTATCTGTCCATACTGCCCGAGGGCTATGAGATAGGCACCGGCGCGGTGCGGCTCTACGTGTCCCTCTATACGGGGCTGCCCCTTGAGGTAGAGGAAGGCAGTATCCTGCCCGACGCCGCCCTCGCCTATCTGGCCACGAAGCCGGGCATGGACCTCGCGCTGCTGCAGAGCTACGCCCTGCCCGGTTCGGCCGCGGCTACCCAGCCGGCGGTCGCCCAGCCCGCCGCCGCTCAGCCAGCGGCGACT
>JBGSKZ010000498.1:0-12816 GCA_041741035.1 Treponematales bacterium | reverse complement strand
GCGGAGCGCTCCAGCGAGGCCCACTGGACCTTGGCCTACCTGCAGGGCCAGCCGGAGTGGCGCGGCGAGGGCGTGGTCGTGCAGCCGGGCAACGAGGCTCTCGTATACCTCCCGGCCCTCGGACTGGAGACGCGGGTACGCGACGGCGGCCTTGAACTCAACCAGAGCCTTGCCATGCGCTTCCTTAAGGCCGATATAGCCAGGCTCGATGCCTCTTTCGCGCCGGAGGACCGATAATTCATCGATAATATACCGTTGAGGAGCCAAGAGAAGGCTCCGGCACCGTTGACCCTGCGGTTAAGGTATTCTATTCTTGGCCTAGATTATGGAACACAAAGACTATCGCCTCGCGGCGATTATGTACACGGACATCGTGGGTTTCTCGCGCATGATGGAGAAGGACGAGGCAGGCACGCTCGAGCTGCTCCATTTCCACAACAGGCTCGTAGAGAAGGCGGCGGCGTTACGCCACGGCACCGTCATCAAGACCATAGGCGACGCCTTTCTCGTGGATTTCCGCAATACGGTGGAGGCGCTGCAATGCGCCATGGAAATCCAGGAAACGCTCTACGCCTATAACAAGGAAAGCGGCAAACAGCCCCTCCTGCTCCGCATAGGCGTCCATTTAGGCGACATATATTTCTATGAGAATGACGCCTTGGGCGAGGGCATCAATATTGCGAGCAGGCTCCAGTCGCTGGCCAGGCCCGGATGCATATGCTTCTCGCAGGACGTGTATAACCAGGTGCTCAATAAAATCGATTTCAGGGCCGACAAGCTGGGCAAGGTATCGCTTAAGAACATAAGCAAGGAAATACACGGCTACGAGATAACCAGCGCCAACGCGGAATTCGACCCCGATAGGGACAAGCCGCGCGTAGGCTTCATAGCCGACAAGGATATCGTTAAGCCGCCGAGCCCGCCCAGCCCCGAGCAGGCCAAGGCGGACATGGAAGCCATACGCCAGGCCATACTCGAAGACATAAAGAAAGCCGGCCGCAGGCTCACCGTAAACGAGGCGCGGGCAAAATACGGCGACCGCGGCGTAGAGGCCCAGGAAGTCATAGCGAGCCTGGCCGACCGCGGCCTATTGCTCAAAGGCGGCCCCGAGCCCGCGGCCGCTTCGGCGCCGGGAGACATAGCCTCCGATATAGGAAAGGCGGTCGAGGGCATAGCCCGCGCCATACAGGAACAGGTGAGCAACTGGCAGGATGCCGGCAGGCAAGGCGGCGCTCGAGGCCAGGGCGGCCAGGGCGGCCAAGGCGCGCATCGCCACGGGGCGGGCCATATCGGCCGGGAAATACGGGCCGAAATACGGGCCGCCATGGGCCCGGCAATGGACGAGAAGCGCGCCTTAAAGGCCGAACTCAAGCGCCATAGCGAGGAAGTGGCCACCGGAAAATGGGACTCGGAGCTCAAGGATTCCGATTACTTCAAGCCCGGCACCGAGGAGCTGGAGACGGACTTCAGCCGCTACCGGGATAAGGTGGAGGAAAAAGCCCAGAAGACCGGAGCCGGCTTCATAGGAAACCTCCTGTCCTTCGTTGGCGTCAACGCGCTGCTCTGGTACATAAACACGCGCTTTTCCCCCGGCTTCATGTGGGCCGCCATCGTAACGGCCGCCTGGGGCACCGGCGTCGTCAGCAATCTCTTCGCCATGGTTCGGGGCCGGGCCAAAAGCGCCGAATTGGAAAAACTGCCTCCGCTCAGCGGCGACGCCCTCGATAGCTACAAAAAGCTCAACCGGGTAAAGGACAGCATGGCCATGCACCTGGCGAGCATACTGTCAGTGCCCGCCATGCTTTTCACCATTAATTTCATTACCTCCCCCCAATTCTGGTGGGCGGCCATACCCTCGGGCATCATGGCCTTGAGCTTCCTCGGGCACGCGGCCTCGTATCCCATTACCAAGCGGGGCCTCGAGAAAAAGCTCTTCAGGCTCTTAGGCGTGAGTTCCTGGAGGGAGCTGTTCTCCGGCGCCCGCGACAAGCGCCAGGCCGGCGAGGCCGCGGGCCCCTACGCCGATATCTACGCCGAAGCCGCGGCCGCGCGCGACGAGATCGTCCGCGCCATAAAGACCGACAAGGCCTATGAAGCCGAGTTCGGCAAGGACATGATACCCACCCTGGACCGCTACGTAGGGCAGGTAAAGCTACTCACCCAATCCGTAAACGAGATAGACGGCATAGTGGCCAGCATACCCCTGGCCGACTTGGCGCGCGACAAGGAGAAGCTCCACGCTAAAATGGGCAGCACCGAAACGCCCGCGCTCAAGACCGAGTATAAGCGCTCCATCGATGAGATAGAGCGCCAGGAAAAGGCGTCAAAGGAGCTTGAGGACCAGCGCGAGCTACTCAAGCTGCGCTTGGGCTCGTCGGTAAATTCGCTTAAGCAGCTCAAGATCGACATGGCGCGCATGAAGGCCATGCCCGAGGCCAGCGAGCACGAGGCGCTTGAGTCGATACGGCGCAAGGCCGAGGCCATGGCCGGCTACCTGGACGACCTTAAGATAGGCTACGACGAGAGCCTTAAGGACCCCTACGAGGAGCTTGAGCGCCTTGCCGCGGAAGCGGACGAGCGCAAGCGCCTGGAGGACCAGAGCGGCCAAAACCGTTGACAGGCAGGGCAGCTTCGCTCTACACTGCGCCGACCGTACGACTCGGTAGCTCAGTTGGATAGAGCGGCTGCCTCCTAAGCAGCAGGTCGCAGGTTCGATTCCTGTCCGGGTCAGTAGTTTGGATTTTGCCATCCTTGGCAAAATCCAAACATCGCAGTTTGCTGGCGCAAACTGCGGGTTACGTGCGCCCGCCATCCTTGGCGGGACCTTGAACCAGAATCAGGATTTTGCCATCCTGGCAAAATCCCGACATCGCAGTTTGCTGGCGCAAACTGCGGGTGACGTGCGCCCGCCATCCTTGGCGGGACCTTGGCAGACCATCAACCGCTACCTGGCAAAATCCCGACATCGCAGTTTGCTGGCGCAAACTGCGGGTAAGGTGCACCCGCCATCCTTGGCGGGACCTTGAACTGGAATCGGGGCTTGGCTGCGCTTGACGGCGGCCGGCGCGCGCGGGTATGCTCCGGCAATGAAAATCTGGCTAAAATACCTTATAGCGACCGTATTGGGCATAGCGCTCGGCCTCGTGGTTCCCGCCGGCGGCGCTATCCTCGACACCATAGCCGAGCTCTTCATGAACGCGGCGCGCGCCATGCTCGTGCCGCTGCTGTTCTTCTCTCTGGTCATCGCCACCCAGAAACTCCGCGAGGATAAGCGCCTCCTGCGGGTGCTTTCCCGCTCTATAGTCTATTCGCTGGCCGGCCTCTTCCTTTTAAGCCTGGTAGGCATCGTGGGAGCTTTCGCCCTGAGCCCCGAGCGCATACCGCTCAATGCGGACAGCTCGTCCATAAACGCCGGCCTCCCCCGCGTTAGCGAGCTGTTCAGGGCTATTTTTCCCCCCAACGCGCTTTCCGCCTTGCTTAACGGCGACTACCTGCTGCCCCTGCTTATCCTGAGCCTCATAACGGGCGTTGGCCTGTGCTTTGACCGCTCCGTTACCAAATCGCTCAGCACGCTCATAGACGCGGCCTCCCGCGTTTTCTGGCAGATCAATAGCTTCATCGTCGAGCTCCTGCCCCTGCCGATCATAGCGCTGGCGGCCGCGAAGGTACTGAGCCTACGCGGCATTGCGAGGCTACAGCTCTATGGCAATCTTATGCTCATCGTGCTCGCCGAACTCGCCTTCGTCGCCCTCGTGCTCCTGCCGCTGGCGCTGTTCCTGCACGAGCGCAAGAGCAATCCCTACAAGACCCTGTACGGCCTTCTCGGCCCCGCGCTCCTGGCTCTGGTAGCCGGCCACGCGCTCGTGCCCGCGGGCGCGCTCCTCAAGCACCTCAAGGAAAGCCTGGGCGTGCGGCGCCGCGCGGGCGCCCTCAGCCTGAGCGTGGCCCTATCCATGGGCAGGGCCGGAAGCGCCATGGTAAGCGCCACGGCCTTCATCGTCGTATTGAGCTCCTATTCCAGCCTTGGCCTCGGTTCGGGCACCATAGCCTGGATGCTCGTATTCGTTCCGCTCAGCGCGCTCCTGCTCTCCGCGGTGCCGGGCTCGGGGCCGCTGGCGGCGCTGCTCTTCCTCTCGGCCAGCTACGGCAGGGGCTTCGAATCGGGCTATCTCCTCATGGTGCCGGCCGCCTTGCCCCTGATGGCGCTGTCTTCCTTCCTGGACACCCTCTTCGCCGGCTGCGTGACGCGCGTGGCCGCGGGGCAGGAAGGCTACGCGAGCGAAAAAGCCGCCAGGCACTTCATCTAGCCCTTAAGATTGACTTTTAGGGTAGGGCGATTTACAATCCCCTCCATGACGCTCAGGAACGCACTCAACGCCCAAACCGTGGCTATTGGGCTTAAAGCCAAGACTAAAACCGAGATTATCGACGGCCTGTTGGACCTCCTTGACCGCTCGGGCAAGCTCAAGGATAGGGCGGCGGCCAGGGCGGCCGTGTTTGCGCGCGAGCAGAAAATGTCCACGGGGATGAAAAACGGCATAGCCATACCGCACGGCAAGACGGATGCGGTCGACGGCCTCGTCGCCTGCGTGGCCGTGAGCGCGGAAGCCGTGGATTTCGAGGCCTTGGACGGGCAGGGTTGCCGCATTTTTATCATGACGCTCTCGCCGCCCGAGAAGACGGGGCCGCACCTTCAGTTCCTGGCCGAAGTCAGCCAGCTGTTCAAGAGCCCCGAACGGCGCCAGGCCGTGCTCGACGCCGCGAGCGCCGAGGAGCTCCTGGCCATCATCCTTTCTTAAACCCGGCTTGGCGAGGCTCCGCCCCTAAGCCCTAAGCGGGCTACAATGAAGCGGCCGCGCAAAGCCCTGGGGCTTTACGCGGCCGCTTCATATAGAAGGCCTTCTGTTTAGTCGAGTATGGCCAGCACGTCGGCCATCTTCACGATGAGGTGCTCGGCGCCGTCGATCTTGAGCTGAGTGCCCGCGTATTTGTCGTACATGACCTTGTCGTCTTTCTTAACCTTGATGACTTCGGTATCGGTGCCTACGGCTACCACGACGCCGGTCTGGGTCTTTTCCTGGGCGGTCTGGGGGATGATAATGCCGGAAGCGGTTTTGGTATCGCCCTCCAACACCTTGATAAGTACGCGGTCGCCTAATGGACTAACCTTCATGAGTATTCCTCCTGAGCTTATTTTGTGAGCTTATGGATACGCGAAAGGAATGTACTAAAATCTGGGCGCGGGGGTCAAGGATAATACGCCTTCAATGCTCAAACTGGAGATAAACGATGGAAATAAACGGCTCTCCTGGCCTCTACCGCCCTTTTTTCGTATTTTCTTAAGCGGAGGAATCGATGGCTAAGAAAGATGAGTCCTGGAATTCTAATAAACCCCGCAAGGATTCCGGAGGGCCTAAGCTGCCGCCCATGAATGGCTGGCCCTTTTCTTTGGGATATATTTTCGTCGCGGTTATCGCAATAAGCGTGTTTAATTGGCTCATCGTTTCGTCGGACAGCTCCGTCGTTCCCTATAGCGAATTCAAGGCCATGGTATCCTCCGGGCAGATCGTGCGCATCGAGATGGACGCCAACTACTATACGGGCTATCCTGCCGGCTCTAGTACCGGCATGACTCCAAGCGCTTCGGGCTTCCCGGTGCAGCGAGCAGCGCGCACGCTCTACAAGACCGTGCCCGTCTACGACCCCGACTTTACCAAGCTGCTGGACGAGAACCAGGTGGAATACGCGGCCGTGCCGCGCGAGGGCAACGCGGTCCTGGGCTTCGTGCTCAACTGGGTGGTGCCCTTCGGCTTCCTCTTCTTTCTCTGGCGACTGGTTCAGAAGCGCATGAGCGGCTTCGGCTCCAATGTGCTTTCCGTCGGCCAAAACAAGGCCACCATCGTGGCTGAAGGCGACGTGCATACCCGCTTCGTAGACGTGGCCGGCGTGGACGAGGCCAAGGAAGAGCTCGTCGAGGTGGTAGACTTCCTTAAAAACCCAAAAAAGTACACGGACATAGGCGGCAAGATACCCAAGGGCGTATTGCTCGTAGGCCCTCCGGGCACGGGCAAGACCCTGCTCGCTCGGGCGGTGGCCGGAGAGGCCGGCGTGCCCTTCTTCCGCATGAGCGGCGCGGATTTCGTGGAGATGTTCGTAGGCGTGGGAGCGGCCCGCGTGCGAGACCTCTTTAAGCAGGCTCGCGAGAAAGCGCCCTGCATCATCTTCATCGACGAGCTCGACGCCATAGGCAAGAGCAGGGTATCGGGCGTCATGGGCGGCAACGACGAGCGGGAACAGACTTTGAACCAGCTGCTCGTGGAGATGGACGGCTTTGACGCCACCAGCGGCCTTATCATACTCGCCGCGACGAACAGACCGGACGTTCTTGACCCGGCCCTCCTGCGCCCCGGACGCTTCGACCGGCAGGTAGCCGTGGATAGGCCGGACATAGTGGGCAGGGAAGCCATATTGGCCATCCATTCCAAGAACGTCAAACTCGACCCCGGCGTAGACATAACTAAGATAGCGCGCAGCACGCCCGGCTTCGTGGGAGCCGACTTGGCCAACGTGGTGAACGAATCGGCCCTCCTCGCCGTGCGCGCGGGCAGGAAGCGCGTGCATCAGGAGGATTTCGAGCGGGCCATAGAAAAGATCATGACCGGGCTCGAGAAAAAAAGCCGCGTCATGAACCCCGACGAGCGCAAAATCATAGCCTACCATGAGGCCGGCCACGCGGTGGTGGCGGCCTTTACCCCCGACGCCGATCCCGTGCAGAAGGTAAGCATAGTGCCGCGAGGCTTCGGCGCCCTTGGCTTTACCCTGCAAGTACCTCTGGAGGACCGCTATATCGTGACGGAGGACAAGCTCTTAGGGGAGATCGACGTGCTCTTGGGAGGCCGCGCCGCCGAGGACCTCGTATTCAAGAGGATATCCACCGGAGCGTCCAACGATATTACCCGGGCCACCGATATAGCCAGGCGCATGATCACCGATTACGGCATGTCCGAGCGCTTCAAGAACGTGGCGCTTACCAAGCGGGGCGCGGGTATCATGGGGCCGAGCGCCGAGCCCATGATGGCGAGAGAATACGCCGAAGTGACCCAGCTCTACATAGACGAAACCATAGCGGCGGCCATAGCCGCGCACTACGACAAGGCTAAAACCCTGCTCACCGACAAGCGCGCCCTACTCGAGACCCTCGCCGAGGAGCTCCTGGATAAGGAGACGGTCGACGAAGCCCGCTTTAAGCAGCTCATGCAGAGCGTATAAGCCGGAGCCAAGACGCTTAAAAAGCCATCGCCTCGATACAGGCGATGGCTTTTTTTGCTGGACATACCGATACAGTTTGCGATACAGTTGTATTTGATATGACATTCTGTTATCGGAGGATACTATGCTCCCAACCGTCCTGCTCATCGTTTATGGCGTAAGCTTACTCGCCATAGCGTTCGCGAGCCTAAAGTATGCCGACACCATGGACAACTTCCTGGTAGCCGGCAGAAAGCAGCGCCGCCTGCTCGTGAGCGTATCCATGCTCGCTTCCACCATAGGCGGGGGCATAACCATAGGCACCGTTACCCGCGCTTTCAACATAGGCTTCCCCGCCTTCTGGTTCGTAGCGGCCGGCGGCATAGCGCACTTCCTGCAGGGAGCGCTGCTCTCGCGCAAGGTACGCGAAACCGAGGCGCTTACCCTTCCCGACCTCGCCTTCAAGCTCGTGGGCCCATCGCTGCGCGGCCTGAGCTCCGTCATCATCATGGTCACCTGGGTAGGCATAGCCACGGCCCAGTTCGTGGCGGCCGCCAAGGTAATTAGCGCCATAAGCGGCCTCGCCCACCAGCCGGCGGTTTTGGCCGCGGCTCTGTTCATGGTGCTGTACACGCTCATAGGCGGGCAAAAATCCGTGCTGAGGACCGACCTGTTCCAGTTCGGCTTCCTGGCCATAGCCATCGTGTCCGCCCTCCTCTGGCTGTATATAGGCAAGCCGCCCGCTCCTTCGAGCGTAGTCGTAGAGATCTTTAACGCCAAATTCGGCGCCCTCGACCTGCTCTACTACGTCGTAGTGCTCGGCGGGTCCTATTTCATTTGCCCCATGATGTTTAACCGCCTTTTAAGCGCCGACAGCGCGGCCAACGCGCGAAAAAGCTCCTTTATATCAGGCTTCGGCATGCTCTTCTTCGCGCTGGCTATAACCTTCGTGGGCCTGTGGGCACGCGCATCGCTGACGCCGGAGAGCCTTGGAGGTGTCGATCCCCTTAATTTCATGGCCAGGAACAGCCTGCCGGCCGGACTCGGGCTCCTGCTCGTCTTCGGTCTCTTCGCCGCCATCATGTCCACCGGCGACACGGTACTGCTTACGGCGGCGGGCATAATGGAACATGACCTGATGAAGCGCAATAGCGTCGGCGGCGTACGCCTATGGACCGTCGGCGTAGGCGCCGTGGCCGCTCTCATAGCCCTCTTCCAGACCGATATCATAGGCATACTGATAAAGACCTATAACGGCTACACGGCGGGCATCGTGCCCGCTCTCTTCGTGGCTATCATGCTCAAGGACAAGCGCAGGCTCGATCCGGCCTTGACTTTTATAGCCGTAAGCGGCGGCTACGCCCTGGGCCTAGGAGGCAGCTTCATGCCCGAAGGCCAAGCCCTCGCCAAGCTCTTGCCCATGGCGGGACTCGCCTTTTCTGCCCTATTCGCCCTCGCCGCCGCCAGGAAAGGCGTAAAGGCCGCCGCCTAGCCCGCAACCGAAGCCGCATATTCCCGCCTAATAGGGCGACGCGGGTCTAGCCCCGCGTCGCCCTTACTTATTCGGGCATCTTACATATTGACACTTACTGCCACATACGTCATGATCGCGCGAGTGACATTTTAAGCTGTAATGTCAAGGAGGCATAAAAATGTCTGTAACCATAAAAAGCATAGGATCCTGCATACCGGATATACGCTTCAGCAATGAAGAGCTCGCCGCCCGTGTCGATACCACCGATGAATGGATACGCTCGCATACCGGCATAGGCGCGCGCCACTACGCCGCCGAAGGCCAACAGACCAGCGACCTCGCGGTGATAGCCGCCCGCAACGCCCTGGCCAAGGCGGGCATGGAGCCGAACGATATCGATATCATAGTCTTAGCGAGCGCCACCCCCGACTACTTCGGCTTCCCTTCCACCGCCTGCATAGTGCAGGACAAGCTCGGCGCCCAGAACGCGGCAGCTTTCGACGTGAACGCCGGCTGTACCGGCTTCATATACGGGCTTGACGTTGCGGCTTCCATGCTGCACACCAACGGCCGAAAGCGCGCCCTGGTCATAGGGGCGGAAACCCTGTCGCGCATCGTGGATTGGGAAGACCGCTCCACCTGCGTGCTCTTCGGGGACGGGGCGGGAGCGGCGGTCCTCGAATGGGACGAGACGGCAGGCGACCGCGGCGTGCTGCACTCCTGGCTGCGGGCCAGGGGCTCGGGCGCGTCGAGCCTGCTCCTGCGCACGCCCAAGCGCGACAGCGCCTTCCTGCGAGACGAGGACTATAAACGGCCCGCCAAGCTCGAGATGGACGGCAAAAGCGTATACATCTTCGCGGTAAAGGCCATAACCGACGTCATCGATACCCTGCTCAAGGAATCCGGCCTCGATATTAACGACTTCCGCTGGATAGTGCCGCACCAGGCCAATCTCCGCATAGTGCAGGCGGCGGCAAAGCGTTTCGGCCTGCCTGACGAGCGCTTTTACATGAACATAGAGGAATACGCGAACACTTCCGCCGCGAGCATACCCATAGCCCTCGACGAGCTCGACGGCAAGGGACTCATACAAAAAGGCGACTTGATCATGATGATGGGTTTTGGCGCCGGTTTGACTTACGGCGGCACCATAGTGCGTTGGTAAAAGGAGTATGCATATGAAGAAGGTAGTAATCAGCGGCATGGGCGTCGTGACGCCGATAGGCAACGATATCGATACGTTCTGGGCCGCCATTCAGGCGGGCAAGAGCGGCCTAGGCCCGGTAACGCGCTTCGACGCGTCCAGGCTGGATTCGCGCGTGGCGGCCGAGGTAAAGGGTTTCGACGCCTCGCTGTACATGGACAAGAAGGAATCCCGCAAGATGGCCTCCTTCTCCCAGTTCGCGGTGGCGGCCGCCGTGCAGGCATGGCGCGACGCCGGCCTCGACGGGGCGGCGGTGCCCGCGAAAACCGCCATCGTGCTGGGCAACGGCATAGGCGGCCTCGAAGTGTTCGAGGAGAGCCATAAGAAGCTCCTGGAATCGGGCCCTTCCCGCATGCCTCCCATGACCGTGCCACTCATGATCATGAACGAGGCGGCGGGCAATATAGCCATGCGCTTAGGCGTGCACGGCCCCGCGCTTACCATAGCCACGGCCTGCGCCTCGGGTACCGACGCCCTGGGCCACGCGCTGGACATGATACGCTCCGGACGCGCCGAAGTGGTCATAACCGGCGGCACCGAAGCAGCCGTTACCGAGTTCGCCATGGGCGGCTTCTGCATGCTCAAGGCCCTGTCCACGGCCTATAACGACGATCCCACCAAGGCGAGCCGCCCCTTCGACAAGGACCGCGACGGCTTCGTCATAGGCGAAGGCGCCGGCATCGTGGTCATAGAGAGCGAAGAGCACGCCAAGGCTCGCGGCGCCCGCATACACGTTGAGCTCGCCGGCTACGGCGCGAGCTGCGACGCCTACCACCTTACCGCTCCCGATCCCGAAGGCACGGGCGGCGCCGCCGCCATCAGCCAGGCCATAGAAGACGCGGGCCTCAAGCCCGAGGATATAGCCTACTATAACGCCCACGGCACGAGCACCCAGATGAACGATCCCATCGAGACCCTCATGGTCAAGAAGTCGTTCGGCGCCCACGCCAAGAAGATACGGGTATCCTCAACCAAGAGCATGACCGGCCACCTCATAGCGGCAGCCGGCGCCGTCGAGGCCATCGTGTGCGCCCTGGCCATCAAGCACGGCTATTTCCCCCCCACGATAAACCTGGGCGAGGCCGATCCCGCCTGCGACCTCGACTACATACCGAACAAGGGCGCCGCGGGCATCATCAACGCCACGGCGAGCGCTTCCCTGGGTTTTGGTGGACACAATGCCTGTATCGTGTTAAAGAAATACGCATGAAAGCGGGAAAAATAGAAATCGAGGGCTTTCTGCCCCATCGGGACCCCTTCCTCTTCATCGATGAAGTGGAGGTGATCGATGAGCACAACATCGTCGCCAAGCGGCGTTGGAAGGGCGACGAGTTCTTCTTTGCCGGCCACTTTCCGCACTACCCGGTCGTCCCCGGCGTAATACTGGTGGAAACCATGGCGCAAGCCGGGGGCGTAGGCGTCAAGCTGCAAGGCATAAGCGCGGCGGGCACCTTCTTCCTGGCGGCCATCAACAACGTCAAGTTCCGCCGCCAGGTGCGCCCGGGCGACCTGTTCGAGATGAAGATACACAACCTTCGCGCCAGCGCGCGCCTCATCAAGCAGAAGGGCGTAGGCTACGTGAACGGCGAGGAAGCCGTAGAGGCCGACTGGCTCTGCATCGTAGGGGAGGAAACGGTATGATCGTAAAGCCTATGATACGCAGCATGATATGCATAAACGCCCATCCGGCAGGCTGCGAGGCCATGGTGGGCGATTGGGTGGAACGGGCCATAGAGGCGCGTTCCTCGCTAGCCGAGGCGGCCAAGGCTTCGGGCAAGCCCCTGCCTAAGGCCGTGCTGGTGCTCGGCTGCTCCACCGGCTACGGCCTGGCCAGCCGCGTCACCGCGGCCTTCTCCGCGGGCGCTAAGACCATAGGCGTATCCTTGGAGCGCGAGCCCAGCGACAAGAAGCCAGGCAGCCCCGGCTGGTACGATAACCGCGCCTTCGACAGGCAGGCTGCCTCCCACGGCCTGTACAGCGCCACCTTCAATATGGACGCCTTTTCCGACGAGGCCAGGGCCGAAGTCATACGCCGCGCCCGCCTGGACGGCCTCCAGTTCGACCAGGTCATCTATTCGCTGGCCAGCCCCGTTCGTACCGACCCCAAGACCGGCGTCATGCACAAGTCCTCCCTCAAGCCCTTAAGCAAACCCTTTAGCGGCATAAGCGTGGACGCCTTCACCGGGGAAATCAAGACCGTGAGCATAGAGCCCGCCACCGAAGAGGACGCCGAAGAGACCGTAAAGGTAATGGGGGGCGAGGACTGGGAACTCTGGATACGCGCGCTCGCGGCGGCCGGCGTGCTTGCCCGCGGCTGCGTTACCCTGGCCTATTCCTACATAGGCTCCGAGCATTCCTGGCCCATTTACCGCTACGGCACCATAGGCCGCGCCAAGGAACATCTCGAGCGTACCGCGCCCGCCCTCAACTCGATACTCAAGGACCTGGGCGGCAAGGCGTACGTGTCGGTGAACAAGGCCCTGGTAACCCGCGCGAGCGCCGTCATACCGGTAATCCCCCTCTACGTGGCCGCCCTCTTCAAGACCATGAAGGGCATGGGCCTGCACGAAGACTGCCTGGACCAGATATTCAGGCTCTATCGCGAGCGGCTGCTCGCCGCCGGCGCCCCCGCCGTGGACGAAGAGGGCCGCATACGCCTGGACGACTGGGAAATGCGCTTCGACGTACAGGAGGAGACTACCCGCCGCATGCGCGAAGCCCAGGAAGGCAAGCTCGAGGAAGCCACCGATATGGAAGGCTTCCGCCGCGACTTCCTGCAGGCGCACGGCTTCGACCTGCCCGGCGTGGACTACGACGCCGAGGTCAGCTACCTGTAACCGGGCCGGCGGCGGAGCGTAAATGCCCGCCGCCCGGCCCCGAAAGCCGCGCG
>JBGSKZ010000497.1:0-7172 GCA_041741035.1 Treponematales bacterium | reverse complement strand
GCCCGCGGCGAAGAGTATCCTTTGTCGAAGGGCTCGGTACCCGGGCCTATGACCGGCCAGCCGCCCTCCGCCTCGGGCAGGGCGCCCGAGCCTTCCCAAGGTCGACGGGTGGATGCCTTGCGCCCGGCGTGGGCCAGCTGTACGGCTATCTTGGCGCCGGCCTCATGGACGGCGTCGCACAGACGAGACAGAGCCTCGGCCTGGCCGTCGTTCCATAGCCCTAAGTCCTGGGCGCTTATGCGGCCTTCGGGGCGTACCGCGGTGGCCTCGACGACCACGAGCGCGGAGCCGCCCAGGGCGCGCTCCGCGTAATGGCGCATGTGCCAGGGGCCGGGCAGGCCCTCGGTAGCCGAATACTGGCACATGGGGGCCATGAATATCCTGTGGGGCAGCGAGAGGCCCCGTAGCATAAGTGGTTCGAATAGCGTAGCCATGCGGCTATACTACCTGGCCAACCAGCCTCCGTCTACCGCGACCGTATAGCCGTTCACGTAATCCGAAGCCGCCGACGCCAGGAATACCGCCGCGCCTTGCACGTCCTGGGGCGTGCCCCAGCGGCCCGCGGGTATGCGCTCCAGTATGGCTTGGTTTCGCGCCTCGTCGGCGCGCAGGGCCGTGGTGTTGTTCGTGGCCATGTAGCCGGGGGCTATGGCGTTGGCGTTTATGCCGTGCTTTGCCCACTCGTTGGCCATGAGCCTGGTCACGCCCATGACCGCGCTCTTGCTGGCGGTATAAGACGGCACCCGTACGCCGCCCTGGAAGGACAGCATGGAGGCTATGCTAATGATCTTGCCGCCCGAGCCTTGGGCCAAGAACTGCCTCGCTACAGCCTGGCTGAGGAAGAACACGGTCTTGGCGTTGATGTCCATGACGTCGTCCCAATCCTTCTCGGAGAAGTCTATGGCGTCCTGCCTTCGTATAATGCCCGCGTTGTTGACGAGTATGTCGACGCGGCCGAAAGCATCCACGGTTTTCGCGACTATGCCGGGCAGCGGCTCTATGGTCATCAAATTTGCCACGTGCTCAAGATAGCGGCGGCCGAGCTTTTCCACGGCCGCTTTGGTTTCCGGCGAGGCCACGTAGTCCACGCCCACGATGTCGGCGCCGGCCTCCGCGAGCGCTATGCTTATGCCCTGGCCTAGGCCGGTGGAGCTGCCGGTAACGATAGCCACTTTGCCGTCGAGCTTGAATTGATCGAGTATCATAGCTTGGTTCTCCTTGCGTTATTTCAAGGCGGCCATAGGCACGCCGTCCATGTCGGTGAAGGTCTGGTTCTCGCCGGCCATGCCCCAGATAAAAGTATAGGATCCGGTACCTACGCCCGAGTGAATGGACCAGCTGGGGCTGATGACTGCTTCCTCGTTGCGCACGATGAGGTGGCGCGTCTCGTCGGGCTTGCCCATGAAGTGGAATACCACGCGTTCGGCGGGCATATCGAAATAGAGATAGGCTTCCATGCGCCGCTCGTGGGTATGAACCGGCATGGTGTTCCATACGCTGCCTTCGGAAAACAGTGTCATGCCCATGACCAATTGACAGGTCTCCAGCACGGCGGGATGGATGAACTGGTTGATGACGCGCTGATTGCATTCCGCGGCGCTGCCCAATTCCACGCGCTTGGCCTGGGCAAGGGTGATGAGCCTCGTAGCGCAGGCGCGATGCGCGGGAGCGCTGTTAAAATAGAATTTAGCCGGCTTGGCGCTTTCCGCGCTTTCAAAGGATACGGCCTTGGAGCCCATGGCTATGTAGAGCGCGTCCCGGGGGCCAAGCTCATAGCGAGCGCCGTCCACCGTTATAGCGCCCGCGCCGCCGATGTTGATAATGCCCATCTCCCTGCGCTCAAGGAAGTACTCGGTGCCCAAGGCTTTGGTTGCCGCGAGCGCAAGGCTCGAGCCCGCGGGGCAGGCGCCGCCCACGATCATGCGGTCCACATGGCTGTAGGTCATGCTTATCTGCCCGGGGGCGAAGATGCCTTGCACGAGGAAATTGCTCCGCAGACCCTCCGTATCGAGGGTCTTGGCGTACTCTGAATTGACATATTCGCGTATATCCATAGCGTCTCCTTGCACGATTATCTCACATCGTGGAATCTAATTCCATA
Organism: Treponematales bacterium; assembly: GCA_041741035.1. Taxonomy (GTDB): domain Bacteria; phylum Spirochaetota; class Spirochaetia; order Treponematales; family UBA12059; genus UBA5200. The sequence continues at coordinate 5,071 of JBGSKZ010000497.1, read as the reverse complement.
ATATAGCTTGTATTTTTGCCTTGTCAAGGTTAATATTGCCCTACGACAACAGGAAGCAACCAGGAGCAGCTATGGCGGATATAAAAGTCCAATCGCTCGACCGCGCCTTCGGTATACTCAAAATACTCGCCCGCGATACCAAGGGATTATCACTGGCCGACGTCGCCGCCGCCGAAGATCTTCCGAAAAGCACGGCCTTCCGCCTCCTCGCGGTGCTCATTCAGCATGAATACGTGCGTAAAGAAACACCCTCCGGCTTCTACAGGCTCGGTCCCGCATTCCTTGAGCTGAGTAGCCGCTACCTGAATAGCCTCGAACTGAAGACGGAGTCCGCGCCGCACATGGGCGAACTGGCCGCGAGCCTCGGAACCATCGTGTTCCTGGCCCGCCGGCAGGGTAAGCGCATGGTGTATATCGATAAAGAGGATCAGTACACGAGCCTCCGCAAGTACGCCATCATAGGCCAGCAGAAACCCCTCTATTGCACCTCACTGGGCAAGGCCCTCATCCTGGATATGGACGACGACGATATACGCGAACTGCTGGCGGACGAGCGCTTCGAGCGCTTCGGCCCCAATACGCTCGGTCACATCGACGCCCTCATCGAGGACATACGGGAATGCAGGAAGCGCGGCTGGGCGCGCGACGACGAGGAGGCGGAGCCGGATATCAACTGCGTGGCCGCGCCTATACGCGACTACCGGGGAGAGGTGATAGCCGCTATCAGCTGCTCCTGGGTGCTGGAAAGTCGCCCGGATTTGACCGCGGCCAAGGCCGCCGCCCAGGTACTGCGGGCTGCCGAAGCCATATCGCGCAGCATGGGCTGGACGGGCTAAGCCTGGCTAAGTTTTTAGCGTTATTAGATTTTTTAGATTTTTACCGCGATATTTTTCAAGAAATAAAACAAAATAAGCGCAAAATTCCACTTTTTTTGCCCATCCACGCCCGCATTTCGTATTGACATTTGAAACGCCAGCCGATAGCGTTGCTGCGGATAGTAACTTTATCCGCTTTGCGCGGATACATTGCATCGTTGGGGAGCATATGGAACGATATGTGCTTTCGGCCCTGGTCCAGAATCACGCGGGCGTTTTGAGCCGCGTGGCGGGACTCTTCAGCCGGAGGGGATACAATATCGAAAGTCTCACCGTTGGCGAAACGGCCGATCCGGGCCAGTCCCGGATGACCATAGCCGTGTCCGGAGACGATGCCATACTCGAGCAGATACAGAAACAGCTGGAAAAACTGCTCGAGGTGCTCGTCGTCAGGCGCCTCTGCCCCGAGTCCAGCGTGTCGCGCGAGCTCGCGCTGATAAAGGTGGACGCTCCCGGCCAGAGCCGCGCCGAAGTGCTCCAGACGGCGTCCATATTCCGCGCCCGCGTCATAGACGTATGCGCCGAATGCCTGACCATAGAGGCTACCGGCGACCATCGAAAAATAGACTCGCTCATCGAACTGCTCCGCCCCTACGGCATTCGGGAACTCGCACGCACCGGCGTAGCGTCCCTCGAACGCGGCTCCGTCTCCATTTCCCTTCTCCTCAGCCTTATTTAGCTGCCTTCGCACCCACGGGGTTCGAAGGCGGCGCAGACTCACGTAAACACGGGATTCCGTAAAGGAATTCCTATAGGAGGATACGTATATGGCAACGATGTACTACGAACAGGACTGCGACCCGGGCTCGTTGAAAAGCAAGACCGTCGCCGTCATCGGATTTGGCAGCCAGGGCCATGCCCATGCGCTCAACCTTAAGGACTCGGGTTTCAAGGTGATCGTAGGGCTCTATGAGGGCTCCAAGAGCTGGAAGAAAGCCGAAGAGCAGGGCCTCCGCGTTATGAGCGCGGGGAAGGCGGCCGAGGCTGCCGACTTCGTGATGATACTGATCAACGACGAGAAGCAGGCGCGCCTGTACGAGGAGAGCATAGCTCCGGCCATGAAGCCGGGCAAAACCCTCGCCTTCGCGCACGGCTTCAACATCCATTACAAGCAGATCATGCCGCCGCAGGGCGTGGACGTGGTGATGATAGCCCCTAAAGGGCCCGGCCATACCGTGCGCAGCCAATTCCTGGAGGGCCGCGGCGTGCCCTGCCTCGTGGCGGTGATGGAAGGCTCGAGCCCCGCGGCTAAGGCCATGGCCCTTGCCTACGCCGCCGGCATAGGCGGCGCGCGCGCGGGCATACTCGAGACGACGTTCAAAGAGGAAACCGAGACCGACCTATTCGGAGAGCAGGCCGTGCTCTGCGGCGGCGTGTCGGCCCTGATGAAGGCGGGCTTCGAGACCCTCGTCGAGGCCGGCTACCAGCCCGAAAGCGCTTATTTCGAGTGCGTGCACGAGATGAAGCTCATCATAGACCTCGTCGTGCAGCAGGGCCTGTCCTTCATGCGCTATTCCATATCGGATACCGCCGAATACGGGGACTACACGACCGGCGCCAGGATCATCACCGACGATACCAAGAAAGAAATGAAGCAGGTGCTCAAGGAAATCCAGAACGGCAGCTTCGCCAGGAACTGGATACTGGAGAACCAGGCCAATCGGCCCTATTTCAATCGCATGCGCGAGCTTGAGGCGGCTCACCCGGTAGAGCGGGTAGGCCGCGAGCTGCGCGCGATGATGAGCTGGGCGAAAAAACAAAACTGATCAGAGGAGCACGATATGCCACGATCGATTATCATTTTCGATACGACCCTGCGCGACGGCGAGCAAGCGCCCGGCTGCAGCATGAACCTGGGCGAGAAGATACAGGTAGCCAGGCAGCTCGCCGCGCTCGGCGTCGACGTGATAGAAGCGGGCTTCGCCATAGCCAGCCCGGGCGACTTCAACGCGGTGCGCGAGGTGGCGCGCACGGTGAAGGGCCCCGTCATAGCGAGCCTTGCCAGGGCTCTGGAAAAGGATATCGACCTGGCCTGGGAGGCCGTGCGCGAGGCCGAGCGCCCGCGCATCCATACTTTCATAGCCACTTCTGCCATACACATGGAGCATAAGCTGCGCATGAAGCCCGAGGAGGTTTTGGCGCAAGCCGGCGCCATGGTGCGCTACGCGAAAAAATTCTGCCCCGACGTGGAGTTCTCCGCCGAGGACGCCTCGCGCTCGGACCCGGCTTTCCTCTGCCGGGTATTCCAGGCGGCCATAGAGGCCGGCGCCACCACGATAAACGTGCCGGACACGGTGGGCTACTCGGTGCCGGAGGAATTCTCCGCGCTCATCAGCGCCGTGCGCAGGGGCGTGCCCGATATCGATAAGGCCGTACTGTCCGTGCATTGCCACAACGACCTGGGCCTGGCCGTGGCGAACAGCCTGGCGGCTATTCAGGCAGGCGCGGGCCAGGTGGAGTGCACCGTAAACGGCTTGGGCGAGCGCGCGGGCAACGCGGCGCTTGAGGAAGTGGTCATGGCCCTGCGCACCCGCGCCGAGCGCTATGACGCCGTCTGCTCAATACGCACGCAGCAAATCCATGCCACGAGCAGGCTCGTGTCGTCGGTGACGGGCGTGAAGGTACAGCCCAATAAGGCCATCGTAGGCGATAACGCCTTCGCCCACGAGGCGGGCATACACCAGCACGGCATACTGGCTAACCGCCAGACCTACGAGATCATGACGCCCGAATCCATAGGCCTGCCGCACAACGAGATGGTGCTCGGCAAGCACTCGGGCCGGCACGCCTTCGAGGAACGGCTCGTAAGCCTGGGGCTGCGCGTAGAGGCCGAGGCCCTGCCCGGGCTCTTCGAAGCCTTCAAGGAGCTGGCCGACCGCAAGAAGGCCGTGAGCGACCGCGACATAGAGGCGCTGGCCATTGGGCTGACCGCCGCCGCGCCTAAGACCTTCGAGCTGGACCGCTTCGTCATAAACTCGGGCACCCACCTCACCTCCACCAGCACCGTGAGCCTTACCAAGAAGGACGGCGCAAAGTTCGAGCGGGTAGCCATAGGCGACGGCCCCATAGACGCCTCCTTCAAGGCCATAGACAAGATCATAGGCAAGACCCTGGTGCTCAGGGACTTCTCCCTCGGCGCGGTTACCGGCGGCAAGGACGCGCAGGGCGAGGCCATGGTGCGCATAGTGCACGGCGAGAAGCAGTATAACGGGAGGGGCCTGTCCACCGACATCGTCGAGGCGAGCATACAGGCCTATCTGGCCGCCATCAATTCCATGGAAAACGAAACGGGAGGGCACGATGGAACGCGTAGCGCTCCTTGATTCCACCCTGCGCGACGGCGCGCAGGGCGAGGGCATAAGCTTCTCGGTAAGCGATAAGATCAATATAACGCTCGCGCTCGACGAGCTGGGCATGGACTTCATCGAGGCGGGCAATCCAGGCTCCAACCCCAAGGATATGGAATTCTTCGCCGCCGTGAAAAGCGAGCGCCTCAGGCACGCTAAGCTGGCGGCCTTCGGCCCCACCCGCCGCAAGGGAGTAGCGGCGGAGAGCGACCCCGGGCTGGCCAGCCTCTTGGCCGCGGACACAGAGACGGTGGTGGTCTTCGGCAAGAGCTGGGACCTCCACGTGAGCCGCATACTGGGCGCCACCCTCGAGGAAAACCTGGCCATGATACGGGACAGCGTGGCCCTGCTCGTACGGGAGGGCAGGCGTGTGATCTACGACGCCGAGCATTTCTTCGACGGCTTCGGCGCTAATCCCGACTACGCCCTGGCCAGCCTGGCGGCCGCCGCCGAGGCCGGTGCGGACTGCGTCGTGCTCTGCGATACCAACGGAGGCAGCCTGCCCTCCAGGATAGCCGACTACAGCGCCATCGTGAGCGAGCTCATCGACCTGCCCTTCGGTATACACGCCCACAACGATTCTGGGCTCGCCGTGGCCAACTCGCTGGCCGCCGTGGACGCCGGGGCGCTGCACGTGCAGGGCACGTTGGCCGGCTTCGGCGAGCGCTGCGGCAACGCGAACCTTTCCACCGTGCTGGGCGCTCTGGCCATCAAGATGGGCAGGCCCTGCCTGCGGGAAGGCTCTCTCCAGCGCCTCTCGAGCATTACCCGCAGGATAGCGGACATAGCCAACGTGGCCTTCGACGAAGGCATGCCCTACGTGGGCATGCGGGCCTTCGCCCATAAGGC
>JBGSKZ010000496.1:0-1730 GCA_041741035.1 Treponematales bacterium | reverse complement strand
AGCAGCTGCCCAGCCAGATCATCATCCTAGACGAGCTTAACCCCGGCGAGCGCAGCCAGCTTACCATGACCCAGCAGTCGGTGAGCGTCATACCCGACCGCGTGTTCACCAAGGCCTACCTCGAGCAGGTGAGCAAATGAGAGGCGCAGCCGTCAAGAGCGCGGCCCTCGCCGCCCTGGTACTGGCCCTGGCCCTGCCCTCGGCGCAAAGCGCCTATGCCCAGGACTCCATAGCCTTCGACGAAAGCGATTTCTTCGGCTCGGAGGACGAGCTCTTCATCGAGGTGGAAGAAGCCGAAGAAGGCACGGTGGGCGCCTCGCTCCTGGTGTACGACCAGGTGCGCGTGGGCGGCTCGGTATCGGGCGACCTTAGCGCCAGCTGGACCTGGGACGACCCCTACTCATCGTTTGCCCTGGACGGCTTCGACGCGTACGCCCTGGAACCCAGCCTGTCCTCTACCCTCTTCTTCGACGCCCGCCCCAGCGAGGACGCCAGGTTTTACGGCTCCATGAAGATGGGCTGGCCGTTTGACGAGGCGGAAGTCTTCGAGCTCTTCACCGACTTCAACTACGACGACAAGCTCTTCTTCCGCTTCGGCAAGCAGACGGTGAACTGGGGCGTGGGCTATTTCTTCAGCCCCGCCAATATCATAAACCTGCAGGCCATAGACCCCTTCGATCCCGAGGCCCAGCTTGAGGGGCCGGTGAGCCTCAGGGCCCACTACCCCATACCGGGCAGCCAGCACAATCTCTGGGCCTACGCCACCTTCGACTCAGCCGACATGAAGCCCGAAGACATAGCCGTAGCCGCCAAGGGCGAGTTCGTGCTGGGCGCATGGGAACTGGGCGCGGGGCTCTGGTACCGCTACGACGCGCCCCTGCGCGGCATAGTGACCGCTTCGGGCTCCATACGCGACCTTACGCTCTTCGGCGAGGGCTACCTGGCTAGGGGCTCGGATAAGTCTTTCATTACGCAGGTGAATGCTATTCCACCCAATTTTGTCACGACCGAGCAGTATGACGAGCAAGCCTTCTTCAAGGGCTCAGCGGGCTTCATGTGGAGCAAGAGCGATTGGAACCTTACGCTCGCCGGCCAGTACCTCTACGACGGCGAGGGCTATGCGGACGCCGACCGCGAGGCGCGGATCGACGAGGCTTATGCTAACGAGACGCTCATAAAAGCGGCACTTGGCGGCGGTACTACTGCTGACGAGATATTCTCCGGCTTCGTCAAGGGCCTCATTGCGGGCTCCGGCCGCCACTACGCGGCCTTCAGCGTGTCCAAGAGCGAGCTCTTCCTCGACGACCTGTCTGCCAGCGCCTTCGTGTTGGCAAACCTCTCCGATTTCTCGGGGCTGGTGCGGCCGAGCCTGTCCTACAGGCTCTTCAAGGGCATGAGCGCCAGCGTATCGGCCTCCTTCGCCTTTGGCGGCGCGGACAGCGAGTACATCGTGCTCAACGACGGGCCGGCCATGAGCTGGTCTTTCGGGCTCAGCCTGGGCTCAGGGAGTTTCTAGGCAGCAAGGAAAGCCGCCGCCCGCGGGGCGGGGGCAGTTTATGCCGGCGCGCGGATCGTATCCGGGCGCCGGTTTTTTATTAGGGCCACGAAGCTAGTTCCCGATGCTTGTTATTAGTTCCCCGAAGCTTGTTGCTCGGGGCGAAACGCGGCTTCCCCTAGGGTAAGCCGCTGGGCTATACCACTAGGGCCGGCGTACTTGGAAGCGCGGCAAC
>JBGSKZ010000495.1:0-1268 GCA_041741035.1 Treponematales bacterium | reverse complement strand
GGTCATGGCGGCCAGGTACTTGATGACGCTGCCGTAGCCGGGACAGTGGTCGGTAAAGGCCAGGTCGTTATCGATGGTCTTAGGCACGCCCATGGCCCGGAACTCGTAGCCTTCCTTGAGGGCGAGACGGTTCACCTTATCGGCGGTATCCATGGAATCGTTGCCGCCTATATAGAAGAAATAGCGAATATCGTGCTTCTTGAACACGTTCAGGATGGCGCGGTAATCCTCTTCGGTCTTTACCTTGTACCGGCAGGAGCCGAGCGCCGCCGCCGGCGTGGTTTTCAGTCCTTCTATGACGGAGGGATCTTCCTTGCCTAAGTCAAAGAGCTCCTCGCGCATGATGCCCAAGATGCCGTTATGGGCGGCGTATACCCCCGTTATGTCGGGGCTCTTCAAGGCTTCCTGAATGACGCCGCACGCGCTCGCGTTGATGACGGCCGTAGGCCCGCCGCTCTGGGCCACTACGCATTTACCCTTCATGTATGCATCCTCCTGCTTCCGTTCTACGTTTTACGTTTTCCTACGCTATGCAAAACTAAGCCGTGGTGAGCACTTCAAGGCCGAAGGCCTTGAGTTCCTTCTCCTGGCTGAATTCCCCGTCCGTTATGAGCACGTCCACGTCTCCCGCGCGCGCGAACACAGAAAAGGCGTCCCGGCCGAACTTGGCAGAATCCGCCAGCACGATGCGGCGCTTGGATACCTCGAGCACCTTCTGCTTGAGCTGGGACTCTATGAGATTCTGCGACGAGAAGGCCCCGCGGGACGAGAAGCCCGTTGTGCCTAAAAAACAAGTCTCTATCTGCAGCATCTTGAGCGCTTCTATGGCCATGGGACCTACGAAGGATCCCGCTTCCTTGCGATAGCTGCCGCCTAAGCTAATAAGGCTTATCTCGGGACAGCTGCTGAGCATGGCCATGACGTCTATGGAATTGGTGACCACCCTCAGGTTCATGTCCTTAAGCTCGCCGGCCAAGAGGAGGCAGGTACTGCCCGCGTCGAGGTAGATAGTCTCGCCCTCGCGGACGAGTTCGCGGGCCTTCAGGGCTATGCGACGCTTCACGTCTATGCGCTCCTGCTGCCGCACCTCTATGGTCTTAAGGAAACGAGTATCCTCGGCTATCTGGGCGCCGCCCCGCGTGCGTATGAGGCAACCCATTTCCTCGAGCAGGGCCAGGTCCTTGCGTATGGTTACCTCTGAAACGTCGAGGCGCGCGGCGAAATCGCTCACCGACACCGTGCGCAAGAGGCTTAGTATCTTGAGTATA
>JBGSKZ010000494.1:0-1260 GCA_041741035.1 Treponematales bacterium | reverse complement strand
GGTCATGGCGGCCAGGTACTTGATGACGCTGCCGTAGCCGGGACAGTGGTCGGTAAAGGCCAGGTCGTTATCGATGGTCTTAGGCACGCCCATGGCCCGGAACTCGTAGCCTTCCTTGAGGGCGAGACGGTTCACCTTATCTGCGGTATCCATGGAATCGTTGCCGCCTATATAGAAGAAATAGCGTATATCGTGCTTCTTGAACACATTGAGGATGGCGCGGTAGTCCTCTTCGGTCTTTACCTTGTAGCGGCATGAGCCGAGCGCCGCTGCCGGCGTGGTCTTTAAGCCTTCTATGACGGCGGGATCTTCCTTGCCTAAGTCAAAGAGCTCCTCGCGCATGATGCCCAAGATGCCGTTATGGGCGGCGTATACCCCCGTTATGTCAGGGCTCTTCAAGGCTTCCTGGATAACGCCGCACGCGCTCGCGTTAATCACGGCCGTCGGCCCGCCGCTCTGGGCCACTACGCATTTACCCTTCATGTATGCATCCTCCTCGTTCGGTTCCTGATTCTATGCTGAATACAAAACTAAGCCGTCGTGAGCACTTCAAGGCCAAAGGCCTTAAGCTCCTTATCCTGGCTGAATTCGCTATCGGTAATGAGCACGTCCACGTCTCCCGCGCGGGCGAATACAGAAAACGCGTCCCGGCCAAATTTGGCCGAATCCGCCAGCACGATGCGGCGCTTGGATACTTCGAGCACTTTTTGCTTGAGTTGGGACTCTATGAGGTTCTGCGATGAGAAGGCCCCGCGGGACGAGAAGCCCGTGGTGCCTAGGAAGCAGGTCTCTATCTGGAGCATCTTAAGCGCCTCTATGGCCATGGGCCCCACGAAGGAACCCGCTTCCTTACGGTAACTACCGCCAAGGCTTATAAGGCTTATCTCCGGGCAGCTGCTGAGCATGACCATAACATCGATGGAATTGGTTACCACCCTCAGGTTCATGTCTTTAAGCTCGGCGGCTAAGAGGAGGCAGGTACTGCCCGCGTCGAGGTAGATAGTCTCGCCCTCGCGGACGAGTTCGCGGGCCTTCAGGGCTATGCGGCGCTTCACGTCTATGCGCTCCTGCTGCCGCACCTCTATGGTCTTAAGGAAGCGCGTGTCTTCCGCTATCTGCGCGCCGCCCCGCGTGCGTATGAGGCAACCCATTTCCTCGAGCAGGGCCAGGTCCTTGCGTATGGTTACCTCTGAAACGTCGAGGCGCGCGGCGAAATCGCTCACCGACACCGTGCGCAAGAGGCTTAGTATCTTGAGTATA
>JBGSKZ010000493.1:0-1280 GCA_041741035.1 Treponematales bacterium | reverse complement strand
AGGCCGCGAGCGTATCCTTCGGCTTGCTCGTGCTGGCCCTGGCGCTGGGCGCGGCGCTGCTCCGTTCCCGGGCGCTCGGGCTAAGCCTAGGCGCAGCGGAGCTGTGCGGGCTCCTGCTTAATGTAGCTATGGCCGGCTACGGCATAAGCGCCTTCGTCCTCTCCAAAAAGATGTGAAGCTCCGCCCGGTTGACCAAGCGGCCATGAAGCGGCCATGCTCGGCTCATGGACAGCGATAGAGGGCGCCCTAGCGGCCGCGGGCCCGAGGGCGTCAGCCAGGGCGGCGGCGCTAAGGACGACGCGGCGTATAAGGGCTTGCGCAGGCATCTCGACGCCCTTCCGGTGGGCTTTCCCAAAACGCCCTCCGGCATGCGCATATTGCGGCGTCTCTTCACTCCCCTCGAAGCGCGGGCGGCCCTTGGCCTGGACTGGCGCTTTAGGAGCGCGGCCGAGGCCTCCGCCGCGCTTGCCGACCGCGGTATCGACGCCGGGAAGCTGGCCCGCGACGCGGGAGTCGGCGATTTCCCTGCCTTGTTGCGCTCGATGGCGGCTAAGGGCAATCTCCTCATGCGGGCCACGAACCAAAGCTTCGCCCTCATGCCCTTCGTGGTAGGCATGTATGAGCTTCAATTGGCCAGGCTGTCGCGGGAGCTCATCGAAGATACGGGCTCTTTCATGCGCGAAGGTTACGGCCTTGAGCTCCTTACCACCGGCGCGGCGCAAACCAGGGTAATACCGATCGGGGCCGCCATACGTCCCGAGCATGCCATCGCGGATTACGATGAGGCGCGGACCCTTATACGAAAAGCCGGCGGCGCCATAGCCGTGGTGGATTGCGTGTGCCGCAGGGGCGCGGATCTGGCGGGCAAACCCTGCGCTGCCACGGAGCGCCGCGAGCTGTGCATGGTATTCAGGGATTTCGCCGACACGGTGCTGCGCGAGGGCTGGGGCAGGGCGCTCAGCGAGGACGAAGCGCTCGCCCTATGCGACCTGAACGAGAAGGAAGGCCTCATCATGCGGCCGTCCAACGAGCGCGAGCCGCAATTCCTCTGCGCATGCTGCGGCGACTGCTGCGGCCTTATCGCCGTGGTTAAGGCCATGAAGCGCCCCGCTGATTTCGTGGCCACGAACCATCGCGCGGTTCTGGACCAGGGGCTCTGCGTTGGCTGCGGCGCCTGTGCCAGGCTCTGCCCCATGGGCGCGTACGCTATGGTTGAGGCCCCGCGCACCGCGCCGGATACGGCTAAACTCTCCGCCGCGGCGTCCTCGGTCGAATCGGGC
>JBGSKZ010000492.1:0-3591 GCA_041741035.1 Treponematales bacterium | reverse complement strand
GACTTGGACAGTTTGACCGATTCCTTCGTCGCCTCTTCTGGCGATATAGTGACTAATGACGACGTGGCAGGCTCGCCGTCCCCCTATGCGGCGGGTTCAGCCGGGAGCGATAAAGGGGATCCGGCGCTCTTAGCGAAGGCCGTGCAGACTTTATTGCGCAGGGACCAGAAAGGGTAATTATCGATGAACAACCCCCTGCTTGAGCAGCACACCGAGGAAGAGCTGTGGGCCGCGTACAAAAAAAACAAGGATCCGCTGATACGCGAATCGTTTATAAAACAGTATGCGCCCCTCGTTAAATACGTAGCAGGCAAGGTAGCCGCCAATATGCCCCAGTCGGTCGAGTTCGACGATCTCGTGGGCTTTGGCGTGTTCGGGCTCATAGACGCCATAGATAAATTCGATCCCGATAAGAACGTGAAATTCAAGACCTATGCCGTTACGCGCATACGCGGCGCGATATTCGACGAGCTTCGCAGCATCGATTGGGTGCCCCGTTCCGTGCGCCAGAAATCCAGGGAAGTGGAGGACGCCATACTCCAGATAGAGGCAAAGCTCGGCCGCCCCGCCTCCGATACCGAAATAGCCGCTTCCATGGGCCTCTCCGAAGACGAATTCTCCAAGACCATGCTCAAGATATCGGGCACTTCCATCATGTCGCTCAGCGATGTGTGGTATTCCGCCGACGAGAGCGAGAAGATCACCGTAGCCGATAGCATAGAAAGCCCCGTAAGCCTTAATCCCGACTCGGTCATGGAACGGGAAGAGATCAAGCGCGTGATCGTAGCGTCCATACAGGAATTGCCGGATAAGGAAAAGAAGGTGCTCGTGCTCTACTACTACGAGGACCTTACCCTTAAAGAGATCGGAAAGGTGCTGGAAGTGACCGAGTCACGGGTGAGCCAGCTCCATACCAAGGCCATACTGCGGCTACGGGCCAAGCTTACCAATTATAGAAAGGGCATCGTCTAACATGGCCGAGCGCATAGGCCTGGATGCCGTACGGGAACTCATGCGCCGTTATCTGGACGAGGACGGCGGCAAGCGCTCGGTAAGCTCCGAGGGCGGCACGCTGGACGAAGCGCTGCGCGGCGCGGCCGTGCAGCTCGATTGCCCCGTGGCCCGCATAGAGTACGAGATCCTTGAAAAGGGGACTCCCGGCGTCATGGGCATGGGCAAGAAGCCCTGGAAGATCAACGCCTACGAGAGTTCGGAGAAAAAAGCCGTAGAGCTTAAGCCTCAGTCGGAATTCGAGCTTGGCATCGATATACCCACCGACGTACAGGCCGTGCAGAAGGACAGGGACGGCAGCGCCTATGTGCGCCTCGCGCCCGAAGGCGCCCTGCTCAAGGTGGTGCCCCCCTTAGGCCGGGGCAGGAAGGCTACCGAGCGCCAGGCGGTAGACCGGCTCCATGCCAGGGCCGTTCACGACTTTAACGAGGATTTGGTCAGGCAGACGGTTAAGGCGGCTACGGGGAATTGGGTAGCCGTCGGGTCCTTCGTGCCTAATCCCGCCGCCGACGCCCTCCTTACCGTCGACATAGGCGCGCAGGATATGGAAGGATACGTCATGCTCACGCCGCCTCAGCCCGGCGGCTGCGACCTATCCCGTGACGTCGTCATGGCGTATCTGCGCAACAATAAAATAGTATTCGGCGTGCTCGAAGAGGCTGTGCAGGGCCTGGAAGATAACCCGGTATACAAGACGCCGGTGCTGGTGGCCCAGGGACAACGGCCCCAGAACGGTGAGGACGCGCGCCTGCAATACCTATTCGAGACGGACCGGTCCAAGCTGAACATAGAAGAGAAAAACGGCAAGGTGGACTATAAAGAGCTGCACCTGGTGCAGAACGTGGTGGAAGGCCAGGTATTGGCAAAGAAGCTGCCCGCCAGGCAGGGCATAGCCGGGCGTACGGTAACGGGCAAGATGCTCCCAGCCAGGAACGGCAAGGATCTGCCCTTGCCCTTGGGAAAGAACGTGCACGCGGGCGAGGACGGCCTTACCATCATAGCGGACGTGAACGGCGAGGCCACGCACATAGGCGGCAGGATCAACGTGGAAACCGTCTACACCATAGCCGGCAACATAGACTTGAAGACCGGCAATCAATTCTTCCTAGGCACCATAATAATCAACGGCAACGTCGAGGACGGCTTCTCGGTAAAGGCCACGGGCAATATCGAGATACGCGGCAACGTAGGCAAGGCGGAGCTGTCGGCCGAAGGCGATATCATCATCCATCAGGGCATAGCGGGCAAGAGCACGGGAACGGTAACGGCCGGCAAGAATATCTGGGCTAAATTCATAGAAAACGCCATAGTCAACGCCGGCGAGAACGTGATAGTCACGCAGAGCATCATTAACTCGGAGGTAACCGCCGATAAGCGCATCGTATGCGCGGGCGGCAAGCACGCGGCCATCATAGGCGGCCGTTACCGCGCCTGCGAGGAGATCAACGCCAAGACCATAGGCAGCGCCTCCGGAGGCGCCGAAACCATACTCGAGGTAGGCAGCGACCCGAAGACCAAGACGCGCCAGGACGAGCTCGACGCCAAGCTCAAGATCATAGCCAAGCAGCTCGACGAACTGGATAAGAACATAGCCACGCTCAACGAGATGAAACGCCAACGCAAAACCCTTTCAGAGGAAAAAGAGGCGGTACTTGAGGAGCTTACCCACAGGCGCGACGAGGCGGCCTCCGAAGCCGACGCGCTTAAAACCGAATACGATAGCCTGCAGAATTATCTTAACAACCTTAAGGTCAAAGGCAAGGTAAGCGTATCGGGGCGCATATACCCGGGAGCTAAGATCGTTATCAGGGATATACGCGAGGAAATTAAGAGCGAGTACAAGGCGCTTACCTTCTATCTTGAGAATATGATGATCAAGACGACCAAGTACGAAGAAGTAGAGGACGAAAGCCTAAAGAAGGGGCCGCCCGATGCCCATAAAACCGATTGACCTTCAAACCCTGTTCCTGCAAATGGAACGGGTGGGCAAGCAGCAGTTCGTCGAGAAGGAAGGCGCCATCCTGCAGCAGTCCCTCAACGCGGCCGCCGTGCAGAAAAAAAACGACGAGACGGCCCGCGCGGTCAAGGCGGTCACCGACGACCAAAAGGGCGCGGAAGCGCTTAAGGACGAAAAGGAAGGCTCTTCCGACCTGCCTCAAGAAGGCGGGAAAAAGAAGGAGACCGGCTCGGGCGAAGCGGGCAAAGAGACCATCAAGGATCCTGCCTTGGGCGGCCATATCGACATAACGGGGTAGGGGATGGATAGCATCGCGTTGTTCCTCGCGCTCCAGGCGTTATTTTTCGTGTTCTTCAGCCTTTGGTTCAAGGCTAAGCTCCGCCGCTACGCCGACGAAGACGGCATGCTCGCCCAGGCCAGGCGCGACGTGGCCTCCCTTATCGTGGAGCTGGACGGCACGACGGACCGCAACGTTACCATAATCGAAGACAAGCTCACGGAACTCAAGGGCCTTATAGGCGACGCGGAAAAGCGCATCGCGCTGCTCGCCCGCGACAAGCCGCAGCGCGGCCGCGCTCCCGAGGCTTATGATAGGCATGGGCTCGCCCTGCCCTTTGAAGGCT
>JBGSKZ010000491.1:0-1120 GCA_041741035.1 Treponematales bacterium | reverse complement strand
CGAAAACAGCACCCGCACCAGGGAATCCTTCCGCAACGCCGCGGAGTTCCACCGTACGCGGGTGAACATGTTCGACGCCGCCAGCTCATCCTTCGCCAAGAACGAAAGCGTTACCGACACCTTCAAGATGCTCATAGGCTATGCCAAAGAATCCTGCTTCATCGTGCGCTCCAAGCAGGAGGGCGTGTGCGCCTGGCTCGAGCACTCTTTAGGCCCCTGGGCGGAGCGCCAGGGCTACGCCAGGCCTAGTTTCATAAACGCTGGCGACGGCAAGCACGAGCACCCCACCCAGGAATTCCTGGACGAGTTCAGCTTCCTTGAGCAGCTGGGCTGGAAGGCCGAAGCTATACACTTAGCCCTCGTGGGCGACCTCTACCACGGCAGGACCGTGCACTCCAAGGCAGAAGGCTTGCGCCTGTTCAAGAAGGTACGGGTGGATCTTATCGCCCCTCCCGAGCTGGCCATGCCGCCCTTCTACCTCGACGCCATGAAGAAGAACGGCTACGAGCTTACGCTCTTCGACTCCCTGGACGAGTACCTGGCCTCCGGCGCGGTAGCCCCCCTGTGGTACTTCACCCGCCTTCAGCTGGAGCGCATGGGCGAGTCGGTGCTCGAAAAGGCGCCGCGCCTGCGCAAGGCCGTGAGCTTCCGTAAGGACATGCTGGACAAGCTTCCCCCCGGCGCTCGCTTCTACCATCCCCTGCCGCGCGACCGCCTCGCCCCCACCATACCTACATGGCTCGACGACACGGCCTTGAACGGCTGGGACGGCCAGTCTGCCAATGGCTACTACACCCGCGCCGTAGAGATGGCCATGCTCGCGGGCAGGATAGGACAGGACTTTGCGGGGCAGGGCAGGGCGGCCCCCGAGCGCGAAGAAGCCTTCGTCATAGAAGCGCCTATCAAGCCCAGCGGCAAGCCCGAGTATAAGGTGGGCATTAAACCCGTGGATAAGGGCATAGTCATAGACCACATAGCCTCGGGCGAGAGCCTGCAGGCGATATGGGACCGTATAGACAAGATACGCCGCGTGCTGGGCCTCAACCTCCGCTCTTCCCACGGCGCCTACCATTCGAATAAGGGGCCGGAAATATTCAAAGGCATCATTTCCATACCCGAC
>JBGSKZ010000490.1:0-15072 GCA_041741035.1 Treponematales bacterium | reverse complement strand
CAGGCAACCGAAGCGGCCGCGGCGAGCGCCGAGCCCGCCGTAGCCGAGGCTCCCGCCGACCAGGCCCAGGATTAAGTAACAAAGGCCCATGATCCCTGCTCAGCTTAAGGACAAGGTTCCGCCGCATAACGCGGAAGCCGAGCAGGCTTCATTGGGCGCCCTCCTCTTAGACCCGGACGCGGTACCGCACGTACTGCGCTACCTGCGTCCGGAAGACTATTACGTAAACGCCAACAAGTACGTCTTTTCCGCCATCGTGGCCCTCTTCGAGAAAGGCCAGAAAGCCGATCTCATTACCCTGGCGGACGAAATGCGCGCCCAGGGCACCCTCGATAACGCCGGCGGTCCCGCCTATATAGCCAAGCTCACCGACGCGGTGCCCTCGAGCGCCAACGTAGAATACTATGCCCAGATCGTGCGGGACGGCTCGGTGCGCCGCTCCGTCATTAAGCTGTCCGCCGATATACGGCAGAAGGCGCACGACGACGGCATAGAGACGAGCCTCCTCCTCGACGAGCTGCAGGAGCACATCTTCGAGATAAGCCAGGACAGGCAGTCGGTAACCTACAAGAGCGTCAAGGAAATCGTCCCCGAGACGATGAAGCTCATCGAGAAGCTGTCCAAATCCACCTCGCAGTATACGGGCGTGCCCGCGGGCTACCCGGACCTGGACAGCATGACCAGCGGCTTCCACGATTCGGAGCTCATTATCATCGGCGCCCGCCCCAGCGTGGGCAAGACCGCCTTCGCCCTGAACGTGGCCGCCCATATGGCGTTGCGGGAAAAAGCCAGCGTGGGCTTCTTCTCCCTCGAAATGCCCGACGTGCAGCTCATGAACCGCCTCTTAGCCAGCGAGGCGCGCATCAATTCCGAAAAGGTGCGCTCGGGCCTCATAAAGCCCAGCGATATACAGAGCCTCATGGACGCCGCGAGCAGGCTCTACGAAGCCCCCCTCTACATCGTGGACGTGCCCAACATCAAGCTCTTAGACCTCCGCTCCTTGGCTAGGCGCATGAAGAGCGAGCGCGACATACAGGTGCTTTTCATCGACTACCTCACCCTCGTTACCCATGAAAATTCCGATCTGCCCCGCTGGGAGCAGATATCTAGCATATCCCGCTCGCTTAAGGCCCTGGCTCGCGAATTGCGCATACCGGTAGTGGCCCTCTCGCAGCTCAAGCGCGAGGCGGAAGGCAAGCAACCCTCCATGGCGGACCTGCGCGAGTCGGGCTCCATAGAGCAGGACGCCGACGTGATCATGTTCCTGCACCGCGACCGCGAAATCGAGAAGCGCATGGACGAGCGCTCGCCCTATATACCCACCGAGCTCATCGTGGCCAAGCAGCGCAACGGCCCCGTGGGCATGGTGAACCTGCTCTTCTTCCCGAACTTCACCCGCTTCGAATCCCTTGATAAACAGCATTCCGGGCATTAGACTTAGCCCGGATGGGGAGGGCCCGCATGGATTTAGATAAAAGGTATGATTTAAGCGTCCTGGTTAACGATTCCGAGCGCATGGTGCTCGAGGAGCTCGGCAGGCGCATGGACGACGCGCGCGGCGAAGGCATTTGCGACTGCCAGGACTGCGTGGTCGATACGGCGGCCTTGGCCCTTAATTCGATAAAGCCCCTCTACCACGCCTCGCTCATGGGCACCTTCTACGCCCACGCCAAGGCCGAGGGCGACTACGCCGCTATCGTGCGCAAGGCGGTGGACGAGGCCATACGCAAGGTTAAGGCCAACCCCAGCCATAGCTGAGAGCCGCTTAATCCTCCTGCGATTGCAGGAAGGCCAGCTTGTTTATGGAGCGGTACGAGCCCTGAAACAGCTCTTTAAAGGGCTCCTTGCCAAGGCTTTCCTTAAGGCCGGCCGCGGCGCGCCGGTAGGATTCCTGGGGCAGCTTGAGCACGGCGGCCTCGTCGGACTTAAGCCCGAGTATGTGGAAGGCCAGGCTCTCTCCGGCCAGGCCGTTGTAATGGACGCTTATGTCCGCTTCCGGCTCGCTATCCTGGGCTTTTTCGTACACATAGTACTTGAGTATCTCCACGGCCAGCGGGTCGAGGCCGTCGCGCAGCAGGCGCACGCGCTCGAAGAGCTCGGGATAGCCGATAAGGAGTTCCACGCCCTTAGGCGCGTCGGCCTTGCCGCGGTAGGCGCTCAAGCGCTCGATCTCAGGCAGTACCTGAGCCTTGAGGCCCTTGCTGGCCCATTCCACGCGCACGGCAATTTCCGGCCGCACGGGAGCCCCGCACTGCGGGCAGGCTACGGATAAAAATGTGCCGTCGAGGAGGGCCGCCTTGCTCGCCTCGTCTTGGTCAAGGTCGAACTGGTCGGGCACATCGAATTCTATGGCGTTATCGCAGCGGCATCGCGTCTGTATCATCGGTTCCTCCTGGTACAAGCCATTGTAGCACGCGCCTTAGCGGCCGGAAAAGAACAATATGTCGGCGATGGTCGATAAGAGAAAGAGCCCCGCCACGGCCACTATGCCTATGGTCTGGTAGCGGAACACGGTCTTTACCTTGGCTGCCCTGCCTCGTAGCGCCTCCACGATGAAGAGGAGTATCCAGCCCCCGTCCAGGAGGGGTATGGGCAGGAGGTTCATGGCGAAGAGACCTATGGATAGTATGGCCAGGAAATTGAACGATACGGTCAGGCCGCTGGCCATGCCGCTGGAGAAGCTTTCGGTGGCTACCTGGCCTACCGCCCAGGTGATGCGCGCCGGGCCGGATACCGCCTTGAACACATCGACGCCCTTGAACAGCGACGCGAGGCCGCGGTAGGTGCCCGCTATGGTCTTGAGCGTTTCCTTCCAGCCGTCCGCCAAGGCCGCTAGGGCGTTTTCAGAGCGTATCGAAAGGGTGGTGCGTATCCAGTCTATACCCAGGTCCAAAGCTCTGCTTTCGGCATAGGAGAGTACCAGCGTAGCGTCCGCTACCGCCCCGGAGCGCTCATAGGAGAGGACCGGCCGCTCGGGGCGCTTGAGCTCCAGGTAGCGTATGAGGTCTATGCCATGGCGCACGGCCACGCCGTCTATGGCTACGATGCGGTCCCCGGCCGCCAGGCCAGCCAGGCGCAGGGGGCTCTCCGCGGAAAGCGATTCCACGGCGGCGTCCACCCAGGGGTATATGCCCACGCGCCCAGCGCCGGTCTCGCGGTCCAGCTGGGGCCGCACGCTCGTGGCTATGCGCTGGCCGTCCCGCTCGAGCACGACCGATAGGTCCTGCTCCGCCGAGAGCGCGAAGGCTTCCTGTATATCCGCGAAGGATCGTATGTCCTTGCCTTCAATCGCCACGATGGCGTCCCCCGTGCGGAAGCCGGCGCCGTCGGCCGCGTAGCTCTGTCCGTCGTAATCGCTGGCGAGCACGAGCTTGTTGCCCCAGCTGTCCACCGTGTAGCCCACGCCGAATACCGTGGCGAAGACGACGAAGGCGAAGATCACGTTAAGGAGGGGCCCGCCGAGCGCTATCAGTATGCGCTTAAGCGGATGGGCGGCGAAATACGAGCCGGGCTCCTTAGGGAAATCCTCAAGCTTCTCTTCCAGGGCCTTGCGATAGGAATCTTCGCCCTTCATGCGGCAATAGCCGCCTATGGGCAGCACCGAAAGTCGGTACGTGGTGTCGCCGCGCTTAAAGCCGGTGAGCTTGGGACCCCAGCCTAAGGAAAATTCCTCGACCTCGACTCCCACGAGCCTTGCCATGATGAAATGCCCCAGTTCGTGGAAGAACACCACGACGCCGAGGCCGACGAGCCCTAATAGTATGGTAATGATGGTCATGCGTACTCCAAGATAGCGTCGCGGGCCCGGGCACGCGCCCGGGCATCCGAATCGAGTATGGCGGGCAGGCCCTCGACGAGGGCCGGCAAATCGTATTCCAGGCAGGCCTGCACTACGGAGGCTATGCCCGTATAGGGCAGCCTGCCGGCCATGAAGGCGGCTACCGCCTCCTCGTTGGCGGCATTGTAGGCTATGGCTGCCCCTTCCCCGGCGCGTAGGGCGTCGTAGGCGAGGCCCAAGAGGGGATAGCGCGCGTAGTCCACCGGCTTGAAGGAAAGCCCCTCCAGGCCGGGGTCTAGGTCGGCGACGCTTTCTTCCAGCACTTCGGGCCAGGAGAGGGCGTTGAGTATGGGCAGGCGCATATCCGGCTTGGACAGCTGGGCGTAGAGCGAACCCTCGCGGGTACGTATGAAGGAATGCACCCTGCTTTCCGGATGTATGAGCACCTGTATATCGTTTGCCTTAAGGTCGAAGAGCCGAGCGGCCTCCAGTACCTCGAGGCCTTTGTTGGCCATGGTGGCGCTGTCTATGGTGATCTTAGCTCCCATAGACCAGGTGGGGTGGGCAAGGGCTTCGGCGGGCGTGGCGTCTTTCAGGCTTTCCAGGGGCCGGTCGCGGAAGGCTCCCCCCGACGCGGTTATGATGACGCCGTGCACGGCATCCCGGCCGAAGCGCTTTATAAGGTTAAAGAGGGCTGAATGCTCCGAATCCACCGGCAGTACGCGCGCGCCTTTTGCTTTGGCAAGGTCCAGGACGAGGCGGCCGGCCATGACTATGCTTTCCTTATTGGCCAGCGCGAGGTCTTTGCCGCAGTTCAGGGCGGCCAGGGTGGGCGTGAGCCCTGCTGCGCTGGCCGCCGCGTTGAGCACGATGTCCGCGTCGCTGTCCCCTATGAAGCGCATAAGGGCGTCAGGCCCCGCGTAGCTAAGCGTTTTATCCATGGGCTCCGCGCCGCTCAGGCAGAGAGCCGGAGCGCCGAGGCCTTCCCGAGCGCAGAGGCTCGAAGCGGCAAGCAGCTTGGCCTCGTCGGAGTGGGCGCTTAAGCCCACGACGCGGAATTCGTCCTTATGCAGGCGTATGATATCGAGGGCCTGGCGGCCGATGGAGCCCGTAGCGCCCACGATGAGCACTTTTTTCATGCGCGCGGCGTCCGGGAAGCGCTCACAATATGCCGAGTATCGCCATGAAGAAGGCGAAGGCAGGCGCGCTAAACATGATACTGTCGAAGGAATCCAAAAAGCCGCCGCGGCCGGGTATGGTGTCGCCTGAGTCCTTTACCTCCGCGGAGCGCTTGAGGGCGGACTCGAACAGGTCTCCGGCCACGACGAAGAAGCCGCACACCCCGCCTAAGAGCACCAGTATAGGCCAGTTGGCGGGCACCAGCGAAGGAAAGAGCAGGGGGCCGGCCAGGCTGGCGGCCATGCTGCCGCTCAAGCCGGCTATAAGGCCTTCGAGGCTCTTGTTGGGCGATACGCTGAATATACCCCTATGCCTGCCTAAGCTTATGCCTATGAGCCAGGCGAAACTGTCGTTGGCGAAGACGACGAGGCTGAACCATATGACGAGCTGCCCGCCTATCGCTTCCGAGCCGGTGATCATCATAAGCGACGACGCTATGAAGCCAGGATAGAATATGAGCAGGGCGTCATGGGAACTCAAGAATTTCGTGTCCTGGATATCGCGCTTCTTGCTGGCGTAGGCCTTGGGCACGCCGGCGAGCAGGAAGAGGGCCATGACGGCCGCGCCGGCGGAATTAAGCCATACGCTAATCGGGTTGCCATCCAGGAAAAACTGGCCGAGATAGGCGGCTATTGAGGGGCCGCCCGACAGTATGGCGGCGCCGATTTTACGGGCCAAGCCAGCCTGGGGTTCCAGGAGCTTGATGAGCTCTATGCCCGCGCCTATGGAAAAGGCTATGGCGAGGAGGCTGATGGGCAGGCGATGCCAAAATGAGCCGTACCACGCGGTAAGATAGAGTATTGGCAGGGCCACGAAGAAGAGAAGCAAACGGGTAAGGATGTTTTTCACGTTATACCGCCGTATCTGCGCTCGCGATGCCGGTAGTCCTCTACCGCGTTCTTCAGGTGCTCGGCGCTCCAGTCGGGCCAGAGCACGTCGGAAAAATACAATTCGGAATAGGCGGCCTGCCAGAGCAGGAAATTGGAGAGGCGATGCTCGCCGCCGGTGCGGATGATGAGGTCTGGGTCGGGTATGTCAGGCGCGTCCATATTGGAGCGCACGAAGGCCTCGTCTATGGGCTCGTCGCAATGCGCTATGGTTTTTATGGCGCGAACGATCTCGTCTCGCCCGCCGTAGTTTATGGCCAGGTTTACCGTTATGCCGTTAAAGCCCGCGGTATCCCTGGCTACGCCCTGTATGGCGGCGAGCACGTCGGGCGGCAGGCCTTCGGGATTTCCCGAATGGACGATGCGCACGCCGTTCTCGCGGTAAAAGTCGAATTCGGCGGCGAGGTTAGTGCGTAGCAATCCCATAAGGAAGCCTACCTCGTCCGCCGTGCGCTTCCAATTCTCCGTGCTGAAGGTGTAGAGGGACAGATAGCGCACGCCTAAGTCCTCGGCGGCCTTTACGATACGCTTCGCTACCTTGAGGCCCTCTTTATGGCCCTCGGTGCGGGACAGTCCCCGGGCCTTAGCCCAGCGGCCGTTTCCGTCCATGATGAGGCCGATATGCGCGGGCGGATCGGACATAGCGGGAAGGGCCATGGGCTTAGACCTCCAGGATCTCCTTCTCTTTCTCTTCCAGTACCTTGTTGATCTGCGACACGTACGAATCGGTGAGCTTCTGCAGCTCTTCCTCGGCCTTCTTTATCTCGTCTTCGGGAGTGCCGGAGTCTTTGGATTTCTTAAGGTCCTCGATGCCGTCGCGGCGTATATTGCGCAAGCCTACCCGCGACTGCTCGGCGCTTTCCTTTGCGCCCTTCACGAGCTTCTTGCGGCGCTCCTCGGTGAGGGGCGGTATCGATATGCGTATGACCTTGCCGTCGTTGGAGGGATTGAGGCCCAGCTCGGACTTGAGTATGGCCCGCTCTATCTCGGTGATAAGGGCGCGGTCCCAGGGTTGCACGACGATGAGCCTGGCCTCGGGCACCGATATGTTGGCTACCTGGCTTATGGGGCTCTTCTGGCCGTAATAATCCACCCGCAGCTTGTCCAGTATGGCGGGGGATGCCCTGCCGGTGCGTATACCGGCGAACTCGTCTTTGAGGGCTGCGAGCGTCTTCTTCATACGCTCCTCGCACGCTTGCTTCACGTCGTTCATGGTCTATCCTCCCGCCTTGATATAAGCCCCCGGGAACTCGTCGCTCCCGGGGGCCAAGTAAAGTCGCTTAGTTCTCGCCTACGCGCACGTATATGTATTCGGTAATGCTCAGCGAAGCTCCCGCTGCCTTGGCTACGGAAGCCATGACGGCGAATACCTTCTGCTTCTCGTCCTTGACGAAGCCCTGGTCCATGAGGCAAATCTCGCTCATGAGCTTCTGAAGCTTGCCCTTGAGTATACCCTGGATGACGTTGGCGGGCTTGCCCTTCATCTTCTCGTCGCCTTCCACCTGCTTCTGGAAGATCTCCTCCTGCTCCTTTACCCAGTCCGCGCTTATCTTGGACTGGTCGAGGAACATGGGGCGGAAGGCGGCTATGTGCAGGGCCACGTCGTGGATGAAGCCAGTGACTTCGGCGTTCTTGAAGCTCGCGGCCTTGTCGCTCACGCTGCGCACGATTACGCCTATCTTGCCCTCGCCGTGCATATAGAAGTGGAGGTTCTCATTGGCGGCGGCCTTGGCGTAGACGACGCGCTTAAGGCTTATGTTTTCCTTAATGACGCTGGCTATGTCCTTGACCATCTCCTCAAGCTCGGGCACGGGCTTGCCGTACGCCTTCTCCAGGCAAATTTTGGCCATCTTGTCGCCGTAGGCTATGAAATCCTCGTTGCGGGCGACGAAATCGGTCTCGCAGGCTATCTCTACCATGGCTATGGCGTCGCCGCTCTCGGCTATGAAGATGCGGCCCTCGTTGGTGGCGCGGCCCGCGCGCTTCTCCACGCCGGCCAGGCCCCACTCTTTAAGGACCTTCTCGGCCTTGACCGGATCGCCGCCGGCCTCCACCAAAGCCTTTTTGCAGTCCATCATGCCCGCGCCGGTCTTCTCGCGCAGGACTTTTATATCGGATGCCTTGATATCCACGGCGCTACTCCTTATTTCGTGTAGAACTTGTCTTCCTCGATGACAGGCTCCTCGGCGGGAGTCTCCTCGGCTTCTACCTTGGCCTCGGCCACGTAGGTGCTGGGGTCGACTTCCACTTCCTCGTCCTCGACGGCGGCCTCGGCGGCGGCGGCCTGCGCCGCTTCTTCCTGCTCCTCTTCCTGGAGGGTCTCGATGATCTTGAGCCCGGTCTCGCTCTCGGCCTCGACCACGGCGTTGGCTATGATCTGGGTAAAGAGGGATATGGAGCGTATGGCGTCGTCGTTGCCGGGGATGGGATAGTCTATGCCTTCGGGGTTGCAGTTGGTATCAACGACGGCGACTATGGGTATGCCCAGGCGGCGGGCTTCGGCTACGGCTATGCCTTCTTTGCGGGTATCGATGATGAAAATAATGCCGGGCAGCTTGTTCATGCCCTTGATGCCGCAGAGGTTCTTGTCGAGCTTGGCCTTCTCCTTCTGGAGTTGGGCCTGTTCCTTCTTGGTAAGGCTGGAGAAGTCTTCCTTCTCAAGCTTGATAAGGCGCTCTATGGACTTGCGCACGGTGGCGAAGTTGGTAAGCATGCCGCCGAGCCAGCGGTTGTTCACGTAGAACATCTCGCAGCGTTCGGCCTCTTTCTGGATAGCCTGCTGGGCCTGTTTCTTGGTGCCTACGAACAGTACCGGCTTGCCTGAGGCCACGGTCTTGCGCACGACCTCGTAGGCTTCCTTGATGGACTGTATCGTCTTCTGCAGATCGATGATGTGGATGCCGTTGCGTTCCGCGAATATGAATTTCTTCATGCGCGGATCCCAGCGCTTTACCTGGTGGCCGAAATGTACTCCGGACTCCAGGAGGCTCTTCATGGTGACTACTGCCACGTGTTCCTCCATTGTGGTCCCGCTATCGCGAGACCCCCTTCGCTTGTTCTCATAACCGGTTTGCAAGGGCCTATATAAAGCCTTGACGATTGGCTACGGAAAATTGAGGCGCAAAGCGCCCCGGCCGCCTCCGCCTCAAAGCGGATACGCTGCCTGGCCTAGGATGACATAAAATTCCCTCAGTGGCAAGCCCACGACCCCCGAGAAGGAGCCTTCAACGCGTTCCACGAAAAGGGAGGCGCGCTCCTGTATGCGGTACGCGCCGGCCACGCCCCGCCACTCGCCGGTATCCAGGTAGCCCTCGATTTCGCGGCCGCTCAAGGGGGCGAAGCGCACGTCCGTGGACGATACGATGGAATGGACGGCGCCCGTATCGCCGTCGATCAAGGCCAGGCCCGAATACACCTGGTGCGTCTTTCCCGCCAGGGCTTTCAGCATGCGCCCGGCCTCGGCTCGGTCTTCCGCCTTGGCGAAGACGAGGCCGTCGAGGCTTACCAGGGTATCGGCGCCGAGTATCCAGCGCGGCTTGGCGCCTTCGCCGCTCCAGGCCCTCGCGTGGGCCGCCGCGGCCTTAAGCTCCGCAAGGCGCCGTACGCGCTCGCGCACGGGAAGTTCGTCGGCCACGCTCTCGTCGATGTCCATAGCCTCCACCTGGAGGGGAAAGCCCAGCGCGCGGAGCGTATCGCGGCGGCGCGGCGATGCGCTCGCCAAGAGGATAGTGGGTAGCATGGCGCTATCCTAGCGAAAATAGCCTCGTATTGACAGGGGGGACTCATAAGACTACTATGCCTTCGTCGCGAGCGATTAGCTCATATGGATAGAGCGTCAGCCTCCGGAGCTGAAGGTGGCCGGTTCGAGCCCGGCATCGCTCATTGCGCGCATAGCCGCGGGGATCGCTTTGACCAGCGCTCCCCGCTTTTTTTACGCGTAGAGGTCCAGTATGGTGGCGCTGTCCTCGGGCAGGGGAGGGCTGTCCCTCTGGCTCTCGGGCTCCGCGGGGCGCTCAGGCTCGCGGGCGGGCGGCGGCGTTTCGACCGGGCTAAGCGGCTGTATGTCTTGAATTTCCATGGCTTGCTCCTTGAGCGCCTGGAACGCTCTTGACGGGGGCCTTTGCCGTCGACCCCCATGTACTAAGGTAATCCATCTACTCGCGGCGGGCAAGGCGCGGCTTCAGGGCTTGCGTTTAGCTATAAAAAAGCCCGCCAACGCTTCATGAAGCGCTGGCGGGCCGATGAGCTCAGGCTCAGGCGCCGGGTTCTTACTTGCCGGAGGAATTCGATGCGGTGCGCAGGTCGTTCAGGAGGTTTCTAGCCTTCTGGCGCACGGGCGTTATGTAGCTGCCGTCGGCTATGCGCATGATGGCGCGAATAGCGGCGGTATCATTGAGGCCGCCCTGGGCCTTGGCTAAAAGCTCGAGCGCCACGAGGCTCTCGAAGGCCAGGCTGTTGTCGGGCATCAATATGTCGAAGCGGTTCACGATAAAGGCTATGGCCTGCGTAACGTCGTCGTTATCGTTCATGCCCACCTTGCCAAGCGAGCGCATAGCGGCGGCTATGACCATGGGCTCGTTGTCGGAAAGGGCTACCTTAAGGAGGGCGTCCTTTGCCTCTACGGTCTTGAATTCGCCGAGCAGCAGGGCCGCTTGGTGGCGCACGTCGGGATAGTTGTTTATCACGCGGCCTACGCCGCCCGCCCGTATGATGGTGGTCGTGGTCTCCGTGGCAAGATACTCTAGCGCGCGGGCTATATCCGGATTCATACGGCCTTCGTCTATGGCCTGGCGTATGTATTGGAGGGCCACGAGCTTCATGTCTTTGCTGTCCGCGTAGGCCTGTTCGCGGATAATCATGGTTTCAAGGGATTCCTGCAGATACGACTCTTCTACCGTGCGTTCCCCACCGCTTTGGGCGAATGCGCCCATGCTCGCCGCCGCTAAAATGATTACGAATACGCTCAGGCTACGCTTCATGCTTACCTCCAGATAGCTATCTTCCATGTATCGCCGATTTTTTCCAGATTGTAAAGTACCAGGCGCTCTTCCTTGCTGTTTATAGTAATAGCGCGTACCCTGTTTTCGTCTATAAATTCTATGTCGTCAAGCCTCATGTTCTGCCGTGAAGGATATACCACATAGGTGAAATAATCCCGCATGCTGCGCAAGACCACGTTGTAGCGCTTAAGCGCGGGTTCCTGCGACATTTCAGCCAGCACCGCCGGATCGGAATAGTGGCCCGAATAGTCCGCGGTCAGGTAGCTCGTCCATCCCTCATAGTCCTTGCCCCTAATAATGGTATTCAGGGTTTCTATGAGGCCGCTTATGTCAGTGAACGTAGTCTGCTTGAGTTCCACGCTTACCAGGGCCGGGTCGAAGGCTGCCGGTTCCGTTACTTGGGGCGGCCCTTCCAGGACGGAAAGTCCCGGGTCGGTATCGCCGCCGGACGGCGCGGGCTGGGGAGAGCCGGCGCAGGACGTAGCCGCCAGAGCGGCGGACAGGGCCAGAATTACAAGCATATCAAGGCTTCGTGTGCGGTAAACCATGGTACAATAGTAAACCTGAATGACGGATAATGTCAAAGAAAGCCTTGTTGTTTCAATTTTTATTGAAGCTTAACGGGTTTTGAAGTATGATAGCCGGTATTATATGAAGGCTGCGGAAGGCGCGCGTATGGACATAAGTCAACTACACCGCATAGAGTACGAAGCGTCTCCCGACGTGGTCGTCAAGCTGCCCGGGGTCGTCCGCCTTCTAGGCGAGCACACCGTGGACGCCGACGGCATGTATCTGGGCTTGCCCTACGACCGGAGCATGTCCGTGGCCATGAGCGCCCGCCGCGATAGCTCCCTGCGTTTCTTCGCCGCCGACCTGAACGAGCGCAAGCGCACCAATCTGGGCAACCTCAAGTACAAGCGAGAGGATCGTTGGGCCAACTATATTAAAGGCGCGCTCGCCGCTTACCTGGAGGGCCGGCCGGGAGCCAAAGGCCTCAACGTAAGCATTAGCGGCGATATACCGCAGGGCTTGGGCCTGGGTTCCGCCAACGCCCTGCTCTGCGCGTCGGTGAAGGCGGCGGCCACGCTGTCGGGAGCCTCGCTCGATCCGGCGGCCCTCGAGCAGACCGCCGCCGAGGTCATGAAACACTACTTCGAGCGGCCGGCGCGCGCCGCCGAGTACAGCGCCAGCATGAGGGCCGAACCCTCGTCCCTGCTCGTCGTGGACGCCTACGACGCCCGCTGCGAGCGCCTGGACGCTAATTTCTCCAAGGCCATCCTGCTGCTCAGCGATTCCAAAGTACCCCGTCCTCCCGTGGACGACGAGCTGCGCTCGCGCATACAGAACTGCGCCAAGGCGCTCGCCACGCTCGGAGGCGGCGCCCGCGGCCTCCGAAGCTACACCATCGAGGATCTGGACGAATTCATGGGGCGCATGCCCGAATACGTGCGCAGGCACGCCACTTTCTTCATAGAAGAGCTACAGCGCATAAAGGACGCCCGCGAAAGCATCATCAAGAAGGACCTGCCCGCCTTGTCCCGCATACTGAACAAATCCCAGGCGGGCCTGCGCAACCACTACGAGCTTTCCTGCCCCGAGATAGACTGGCTCGTGAAGCGGGCCATAGAGATAGACGGCGTGCTGGCCAGCCGCATGGTGGGCAAGGGCTTCGGCGGCTGCACCCTGACCATCCTGCTTGAGGACGCGCTCCCCGAATACCGCAAGCGCCTCGAAGAGTATGAGCGTATCTTCGGTTTCCGTCCCGTGGTTTGGGAAATCAAGCCATGGCAAGGCGCGAACGCGAACGACGAATAAGCTATGCTGGAGTGCACATGACCATTCTTCTTACGAACGACGACGGCTACACGAGCGAGGGCATACGCGTGCTCGCGGAGGCCCTGCGCGCCAAGGGGCACGACGCATGGATTTTCGCCCCCGACGCGGAGCGCTCGGGGCAGAGCCACGCCATGACCCTCCGGCATCCCTTGAAGCTGAGGAAACACGGCGAGCGGGAATATTCCTGCTCGGGCACGCCCGCCGATTGCGTCATACTGGCCAGCCACGGCGTCCTGCCCTGCAAACCCGATATCGTTATTTCCGGCATAAACCGCGGCCCTAATTTAGGCACCGACTTGATCTATTCCGGCACCGCCGCGGCCGCGAGGCAGGCTTCCATGATAGGGTTGCCAGGCATCGCGCTTTCGCTCGCCGAGTTTACCGAGCCCTTCCGCTACCGGGCGCTGGCCGCCACGGTTGCTGACGGCCTCGATGAGCTCATCGGGCTCTGGCACGAGGAAATTTTCATCAATATCAACGCCCCGAACGCGGACGACCATGTCCGCTTCGCGTTTAAGGAAGGCGAGCCGAGCAGGCGCGTGTATAAGGACGTGCTCAAGGTGTTCGAAGGGCCAGACGGGCATTCATACTGCTTCTTCACCGACGGCAGGGTGGAAACCGTGGCGCAGCCGGGCTCGGACGAGGACGTATTGCGCCAGGGCTACGCAAGCATAACGAAAGTGCTCGTATACCCCGTAGCGGAGGCCCGGCGATGAAAGAGGGCCGCAGCGGCAAGGCGACCATAGCCGGCGCCTTGGCGGATTACAAAGCCGGCGATTACGAGGGCGCACTGTTAACCCTGGCGGAGGCCAAGGTAGACGAGGACGATTACCTTGACCTGGCCTACGTACTCGGTCTCTGTTACGTGCGCCTGGCCAAGTACGACGAGGCGCTCTTGTACCTCGAGCAGGTGGTTACCTCGGGAGCCGAGGACGCGAGGGCCGACCAGTGCCGCCTAACGCTCGCTTATATCTATAGCGTCACGGGGCGTTCCAAGCTGGCCGAGTACGAGCTTAAGAAGCTGCTGGAGGCCGATAAAGGCAGCCCCCAGGTGCTCGCGTCGCTGGGCTACGCGAGCTGGGCCCAGGGACGCCTCGAGGAAGCCCTCGACTGGTATGCCAAGGCCATAGACAAGGATCCGGAAAATCTCAACGCGCTCAACGGCTACGGCTACCTCCTCGCCTGCGCCGACCGGGACTTGAGCCGCGCCTTGACTTACTGCCGCAAGGCTTTGGATGGCGACCCGAAAAACCCCGCCTACGCGGATAGCCTCGGCTGGACCTATCTGCGCCTCGGCATGATAGACGAGGCGAGCCGTTACCTGAAGGTGGCCGCCGGCCTTTTACCCCAGAATAAGGAAGTTCAGCATCACCTTGAGAGGCTCGGAAAGGCTATGGGGGCATAATGGCACGCCGCGTATCGCTCTTCGCGCTAATTTTCGTCTTGTGCTTAAACGCCGCGCAGGCGCAGTTTCCCTATACCTACGACGCGCCGTCGGCCATGGAGGCCTTCCGTACCGGGGTCGTGGCCTACAACGCCGGCCGCTATGGCGAGTCGCTCCTGTTTTTCGAGCAGGCGCTCGCGGCTCAGCCGGGCAACGCCCTGGGCAGTTACTGGCTGGGCAAGGCTTACTATAGGCTGGGTTCCAGCTCGAGCGCCTTTTCCCTGTGGCGGGAAGTGCTCGCGAGCCAAGGGGCGAGCCCCTTCCTGGAATCCAAGCTGGAGCTGTTCACCCTGGCCGAGGACCCGCAGTCGACTCAGCCCGCCGAGCGCTACGTGCGCTCGGCCGAGCTTCTGAACAAGGCCGGCCGCGATACGCTCTTCCTGCGGCCGAGCTGGGTGGAACCCCTGAAGGATGGATCGCTGCTGATGGTCGCCCACGGAAGCAACGCCCTGCTCCGCGTGGGCAGCAACGGCACCATAGTGCAGCGCATCACCGGCGGCTCTACCGGCTTCGACAGGCCTTTTTCCCTGGCTCTCCTCCCTGACGGGTCCATGCTGCTCTCCGAATTCCAGGCGAACAGGCTCGTCAGGCTCGATAGTCAAGGCGCCATTCAGGGCTACATAGGCGACGCTACCGGGCCGGGCAGGCTGGTAGGTCCCCAATATCTGGCCGTGGACGAGGACGGCTTTATCTATGTTAGCGATATGGGCTTCGGCAGGATCGCGAAGTTCGCCCCCGACGGGCGCTTCGTGCTGGCCTTTGGAACCCGGAGCCCCGAATTCGGTGGGCTCAAGCTGCCCACCGGGGTGGCGGTGCTGGATGGCTTGGTGTACGTCGCCGACGCCTCCCTGAAGGGCGTATACGTATTCGACCGCTACGGCAATTACCAGTCCAGCCTGGCCGAGGGCAGGCTGCTGCGCCCTGAAGGCCTGCGCGCCGACGCGACGG
>JBGSKZ010000489.1:0-1519 GCA_041741035.1 Treponematales bacterium | reverse complement strand
GCGGGCGCGGCACGAGGCTGCCCCTGCAGCCGTGGAAGGGCAATAGCCCCGCCGATGCGGGCTTGGGCTGGCGCTTGGCTTATGCGCTATCGCTTCTGGCGGGCGCCCTCGGCTGGCTGAGCATAGCCGCGGCCGCCGCCGGTCCCGCGCTGGTGGTAGAGAAGGAATTGAGCGCCTATTCCGATTTGGATATCGTCTTTGCCTTCGATGTATCGCCGAGCATGGCGGCCATGGATATCGAGCCGACGCGCCTTGAAGGCGCCGTGGCCATCCTGCGGAGCCTCCTGCCTCTCGGTGCGGGGGAAGCGGGGCCAGGCAGCCTGCGCGGAGCCGCGCTCGGCCTCGTGGGTTTCGGCGCTAACGCCGCCTTGCTCTGCCCTCCTACCACGGACTACCGGAGTTTCGACGACGCGCTGGGGCTATTGAAGCCCGGCCTGCTCGGCGATGGCACGGCCGTGGGGCAGGGGCTGGCCTTGGGCTTACGGCACGCGCTCGCGGGCGCTGGCCGCAAGAAGGCGCTCGTGCTTATCACCGACGGCGAGGACAACGCGGGCGTCATCCATCCCCTGGACGCGGCGTCGCTCCTCAAGCGCAACGGCGTGAGCCTCGTCGTGCTCGGCATAGGATCGAAGGGCGACGCGCCTATCGAGTACGTGAACCCGGCCACGGGCGAGCGCCTGTCTGGATCGTATCGGAGCGCCTTCGATGATTCCGCCCTCATGGCCATAGCGTCCGAGGCGAACGGGCTCTATGCCGCGGCCCCCGACGCGCTCTCGCTGGAACGGGCTTTGGCGCGGGTAGCGAGCGTAGCCGGGCTGGAGCCTAAGCCCCTGCCTCTCCTGCATAGCGAACGCGTGTCGCTGGCCTCGCAGTGCAGCGCGGCAGGCATGGCCGCGCTTGCCCTGGCCTGGCTAATCAGGCGCCTCTTGCTTGGGGGGGTAGCCTGATGACGGTCGATCTACGCTATCTCGCGTTGCTCGCGGCCTTGGTACCCTACCTGTTCCTTGAGCTGCGTTGGCTGAGGCTCGCCTCCAGGCAAGGCATGCCCTCATGGAAAGGCTACTTGAGGCGCCGTAGCCTTGGCGTGGCCGCCATGGCCCTTTCCTGGGTCCTTTTGACGCTCACCCTGGCGGGCATGGGCAGGAGCGCGCGCTATATACCCGAGCGCGTAAGCGAAGCCCAGATCGATGTCCTTGTGGACGTTTCCAATTCCATGCTGTCGCGCGGGACGGGCCTTAGCCGCCTGGAGTCCTCCATCGACATGATCAGGAAGCTTACGGCGGTTCAGGCGGGCATCCGCTGGCGCTTAGTGGCCTTCAAGGGCGCGGCCATAACCCTGAGCCCGGCGAGCTACGATCTCTTGGCTTTTAGCGCCGCACTTAACTGGCTCGGGCCGGCCGTCATGGACGCGCCGGGTTCGGATATCGGTAGGGCCCTCGCGGAGCTCGGCTCCAGCCAGCCCGGCGTAGCCCGGCTGGCCCTGGTATTCAGCGACGGCAACGATACCGGCGGCCAGGCG
>JBGSKZ010000488.1:0-8204 GCA_041741035.1 Treponematales bacterium | reverse complement strand
GGGCGAAGACGCCCTCGCCGGGTTTCTTGGCCTGGAGGAAGGCCGCCCGCCAGGCCTGAGCGTGGGCGGAGCGTCGACCCGAGTCGCGCCACGGGCCGCCCAGGCTGAATGCCCGGATTTCGACGGCCTCATGGGCTTGGCCTATCTTTCCCCGCGCCGCGTGCTGCCCTACGCCTTTTCCTCCGGCTGCCCCTGGCGGCGCTGCAGCTTCTGCCCCGAGACCGCGGAAGGAGCGCGCTACCTGGGCTTGAACGCGGGGCGGGCCATGGATCAGCTCGCCTCGCTCGGCGCGCGGTATAGGCCCGGGCTTCTGCACTTCTGCGATAACGAGATCAGCCCCCTGTACCTCCGCGCGCTCGCCGAGCGGGGGCCCGGCTTGCCCTGGTACGGTTTCGCGCGCTTCTCGCCGGCCCTGCTCGACCGGGGCTTCTGCGCGGGCCTGACCGCTTCCGGCTGCCTCATGCTGCAGCTGGGCTTGGAATCCGGAGATCAGGCCGTGCTGGACGCGCTTAATAAGGGCACGAAGCTTCGGGACATAGACCGCATACTGGAGAACCTGGCCTCCGTAGGCATAGGCGCCTATCTCTATGCGCTTTTCGGTACGCCGGCGGAAGGCGAGGCAGCGGCGCGGGAGACGCTAGCATACCTGCGCGATAGAGCCGGCCTCGTGGCCTTCCTCAATGTGGCCGTCTTTAACCTGCCCGTATCCGGAACCGAGGCTAAATCCTTAGGCGCCCGCGCCTTCTACGAGGGCGACTTGAGCATCTACGCCGATTTTGCCCACCCCCTGGGCTGGAACCGCGACCGCGTGCGCTCATTCATACGCAATGAGCTGGAAGCCGTGCCGGCCATACGGAGCATGCTCAAGCGTACGCCCCGCGTATTCAGTTCCAATCACGCGCCGTTTTTCCTTGAAAGCGCGCGGGGCTCGGCTATACATTTTCCTCCCGAGCGTACATAGTCGCCTGTAAGGAATTTACAGCCAAGGAGCCAACGTGGAAACGCAGCGAGCCAAGCGCTGGGCGGGTTATGCCTTCGCCCTGCTCTCTACCGCCCTCTGGTCGGGCAATTTAATCGTGGCCCGCGCCCTCAACGCCAGCATTACGCCCGTGTCGCTGGCCTTCCTCCGCTGGTCGGTGGCGCTTGCCGCCTTCCTGCCCTTCGCACTCAAAGGCGCGCTCGCCGAACGCAAGGCCGTGGCGAAGGCGCTGCCTCAACTAGCCCTCACCGGCCTCCTTGGCGTGTCCATATTCAATACCCTGATCTATTTTGCGGGCCGCAGCACGAGCGCGCTCAATATGTCGCTCATATCGATAGTCTTTCCCATCATCGTCATCGTGCTATCGCGCTTCCTCTTCGGCGAAGCCATATCCTTAAAGCGGGTGCTCGGCATCGTCGTGGTCATAGCCGGCGTGCTTTTGCTCATCACGAAGGGTAGGCTGGAAGCGCTCCTCTCGCTGTCCTTCGCGCAGGGTGACCTCCTTATGCTCGGGGCGGCCCTCATGTTCGCGCTCTATAGCCTGCTCGTGCGCAAGAGGCCGCCAGAGCTAAGCATCGGCAGCTTTCAGTTTAGCACCTTCGCCATGGGCTGGCTTTTCCTGGCGCCCGCTTTCATCGTCGAGCGCGCGATATCGGAACCGCTCGCGCTAAGCCTGCCCGCTATGGGAGCCATACTGTACGTGGGCTTAGGAGCCTCGCTCGTGGCCTTCCTATCCTGGAACAAAGCCATAGAGCTTATAGGCGCATCGACGGCGGGCATAGTCTATTACAGCATGCCGGCCTTCGGCGGCCTGCTCGCTTTCGCGCTCTTAGGCGAGGGCATAGGCCTCATGCACGCGCTTTCTGCCCTCCTCATCGTAGCGGGCATCGTGCTCGCCGGCGCGCAGGCGAAAAAAAAGCCGGACGCCACGGAGCGCCCGGCTTAACAAATGAGGGATGTAAGCCCTAGCTAGTCATCCGCTGCTTGGCCTTCGGCACCACGCAGGTGCCCACCGCCCTGCATACCACGATAGGCTCGGCAAGAAGGTCGGCGGCCGAGTCGTTGAGATCCGGGCGCGGGGCTATGACCTTGCGCGCCTCGAAGCTCATCTTGCGCGACGAGTTGCCCTTCGCGACTATCTGGCCTACGGCTTCGATATAATCGCCTGCGTACACGGGGGCGAGGAACTCGACCTTCTCGTAGCCGGCGAACAGGCCCTCGTCGCCGTCGCTCCGTATGAGAAGCTCGGTGGCTACGTCCCCGAAGAGCTGGAGCATCTTCGCCCCATCCACCAGATTGCCGCCGTAATGCGCGTCAGCCGAACTCATGCGCAAGCGAATCAATGCCGTATCCATATTAGTTCTCCTTTTTATGCGCGCGCCGGCTTAGGACGGCTTGCCCGGAACCATGAGCGTAGCTTCGCCGTCCAGCACGACTTTGCCTTCTACGCTGCAGCTCGTCCTAAGCGTGACGAAGCGTTTTTCCGGCAGCGTAGAGAGCACTTCCACGCGGGCCACGACCGTATCGCCTATGCGCACCGGCGCCTTGAATTTAAGCGACTGCGCCACGTACACGCAGCCGGGGCCGGGCAGCCTAGTGCCGAGCGCCGTGGAAATATACGCGGCGGAAAGCATGCCGTGGGCTATGCGGCCCTTGAACATGGTGGTCTTGGCGAAGGCCTCGTCCACGTGCACGGGATTGAAGTCGCCCGAAAGTTCGGCAAAGGCCATGATATCGGCGTCCCCTACGGTTCTGGAGAACTCGGCGCTCATGCCTACCGTGATGTCCTCGAAATAGTAGCCCTGGTTTCGTTCGTTCATGCGTCGACACTATGCCCTTTGTTTTTTTTCGTCAAGCGGAAAGGGGGAGGGGGGAGGGGGGATGAAGGATATAGAATATAGAATCTAGAATATAGAATATAGAATGTTGAAGAGGGAATCTAGAAGGAAGAACCTAACTACTTGATTCTAGCTACTAGATTCTAGATTCCTTAACCTATCTTGATATCCTTCTCTCCGCTACGGCGATATATTGATACGCACGAACTAACGAACAAGGAGTACGGCTATGATCGACGATATTTATGCGCTGAAGGCAAGGGCCAATGACGGCAAGGAATTGTCCTTCGATCAGTTCAAGGGCAAGGTCATGCTCGTCGTGAACACGGCGAGCAAGTGCGGCTTTACCCCGCAGTATAAGGGGCTGCAAGAGCTTTATGCTAAGTACGCGGACAAGGGGCTCGTTATCCTGGGCTTCCCCTGCGATCAGTTCGCGCATCAGGAGCCGGGCGGAGACGGCGAGATAGCCCAGTTTTGCCAGCGCAATTTCGGCGTCAGCTTCCCGCTCATGGCCAAGGTCGACGTGAACGGCGGGAACGCCCATCCGGTATTCAGGCTATTGCGCAAGAAGGCGCCTAGCTTCATCGGCGACGGGATAAAATGGAATTTCACCAAATTCCTCGTATCGCGCGACGGCCGCTCCGTGAAGCGCTATGCGCCGAATCTTGAGCCGGGGCGGATGGAGGCCGATATACTCAAGGCCTTGAACGCGTGAGCGGCCCCGAGCTTCTCCTTTCCAATCAGCTCTGTTTCCTCGCGCATAGGCACGACAGGCTCATAAACGCCCGGTATCGCCGCTCCTGAAACGTATGGAAGCCTTGGGCCTCGTGGAGAGGCGGCGCCGGGAGGACGGCCCGGCCCGAGGATAGGCCGGAGGCTAGAAAAAAGCCGGGCCCTAGGCTACAATCGGCCTATTATCGTCGCGAAGCGGAGGAAACGACCGTGCCTGAAGTACTCGTGCCTATCGTGAGCGTTATCAGCCTATTCGTGGGCTTGCCCCTCATACTCGTAAGCGCCGGCATAGCCCGGCGATATTTTAAGCTCAAGGATCGAGAGCTCGACCTGCGCCGCGAGGAATTGGAAGTGGAACGCGAGCGCGTTACCGTTTTGCGGCTCCTCGAGGATGACGATAGGCGCGAGCGCGCCCTGCTCGATGAAAGGAAGCGCCCCTGATGATCTGCCGCAATGAAACCGTAGAGCCAACGCCTTTGTTTGAGGGCGCCACCCGTAAGCTGCTGGCCCGCGGCGGCTCGCTCATGCTCGTCGAGGTGCGCTTCAAGGCCGGTACCGTCGTGGCCGAGCACGTCCACGTGCATGAGCAGATAAGCTATGTCGTCAAAGGCAAAGTGGAGCTGAGCAAGGGCGGCCGCAAGGAAATCTTGAATCCGGGCGACAGCTTCTACGCGGGGCCTAACGAAGCTCACGGCGTGCGCTTCATAGAGGATAGCGTCATCGTGGACGGCTTTACGCCCCAGCGCGAGGATTTCCTCGGCAAGGCCTGATTAGCGGCCCCGCTTCCCGGCGGGGCTTGTCTTTGCCTATAAACCTTACTAAATTAATAATCAAGCGCTCTTCGCGCTTAATTATGTTTTTAGGAGGCCTATATGGCTTTTACCGTACCCGATCTGCCCTATGCCTATGACGCGCTTGAGCCCTGGATAGACGAGGCTACCATGCGCGTGCACCACGACAAGCATCACGCCGCCTATGCGTCCAATCTCGAGAAGGCCCTTTCAGGCACTGATTACGCCGCATGGCCCATAGAGAAGCTCATCGCCGAGCTCAATAGCCTGCCCGAATCCATACGCACGCCTGTGCGCAATAACGGCGGCGGCCATTTTAACCATAGCCTCTTTTGGGACATACTTGCGCCGGAAGCGAAAAGCGGGGCGCCGGAAGGCCCCCTTGCGGCGGCCATAGCGTCGGAGCTCGGCGGCTTGGCCGCCTTTAAAGAGGACTTTATAAAAGCGGGCGTAGGCCGCTTCGGTTCCGGCTGGGCCTGGCTGGCGGTGAACAAAGGAGGGAGGCTTAGCGTGCTGTCCAGCGCCAATCAAGACTCTCCCTTAAGCGAGGGCAGCGTGCCTATACTCGGCATGGACGTATGGGAGCATGCCTACTACCTCAAATACCAAAACCGAAGGGCTGAATACGCCGAGAACTTTTTCAAGCTCATAAACTGGAAGGCCGTGGGAACGCGCTACGCGGACGCGTTGCGTCGCTGAGCTCCGGGCTTAGCCAAGCGCGGGGCCGGGCCTAAACAGGCCTGAGCCAGGCGCTTGGCAGTCTTAATCGCCTCGCGGCTCCCTTGAGGAAAGGCCCGCTAAATGCTAGTATCGCCCTATGATACCAGCATACGAGCAACTGCTTGAGAAGAGCCGCGAGCGCGCCGATTTCATCGTGCGCCAGCTTAAGTACCTCACCAAGTTTGACATAAAGAATTTCGACCATATCGTGGCTGACTTTCATGACGAGGCGTTTGAGGAAATCAATTGCCTGGACTGCGGCAACTGCTGCCGCATGCAGGCCCCGCAGTGGAACGAGAGCGATATACGCCGCATTACCAAGCTCGTGGGCCTGGATAAAGACAAATTCGTGCGCGAAAGCCTCGTGCGGGACCCCGAAGAGGGCTGGCGGGGCGCTAGCTTGCCTTGTCCCTTCCTGCAGGCGGACAACGCTTGTAGCGTATACGAAGACAGGCCAAAGGACTGCACGCTCTACCCCTATACCGCCGAGCGCCGCATAAAGAAGGGCCTAGGCAGATTGGCCCACAATACCCAGATATGCCCAGCGGCATACCTCGTGGCCGAGAAGATCATCGAGCGCTTCGCGAAGGGGCTCACGAAAAACTAGCATATTCGCTTTACGGCGGGGCATAAGCGCCCTAGAATTAAGCCTATGCGGCGTTACTTCGTGTTTGTCCTCTATTTGCTCGCCTCGTTGCCGCTGCTTTTCGCCCAAGCCCTACCTAAAAACGTCCTCATCCTCCATTCGTACCAGCATGACTTCGATTGGACGCAGCTCGTCCACGACGGTATGGTAATGGAACTCGAGTCCGCCCGGAACGCGCCCGTCATCATTAAAGTTGAATATATGGATACCAAGCGTGTCTGGGATGAAAACCTAGCCGACCGTTTCGCGGACTACCTGGAAATGCGCTATAAAGACGCGCGTATAGACCTCGTGCTCGTATCCGACAACGATGCCTTCGACTTCATGATCGGCTATGGCGCCGGCATCTTCGGCGATATTCCCTTCGTGTTCGCGGG
This sequence comes from Treponematales bacterium, assembly GCA_041741035.1. Classification (GTDB taxonomy): domain Bacteria; phylum Spirochaetota; class Spirochaetia; order Treponematales; family UBA12059; genus UBA5200. Next base: position 2,121 of record JBGSKZ010000488.1, on the reverse strand, counting down.
CGTTAATGATTTCGATCCCGCATCAATAGAAAGCATACGCCATCGGGTTACCGGGGTTGTGGAGCATATAGACTATCGCAGCACTATAAACGCCATCCATATGATGTTCCCCGACGTGACGACGCTGAAGGTGCTGGCGGATCCGAGCACCACGGGCCCTAAGACTCTCAAGGAATTCCTTATGGCCGCCACGGAAATCGCTTGCCCCCTGGAGATTTCCGTATTCCCCGACGCGCCGTTCAACGATATCGTGTCGGAAGCCGCCAGCCTCCCGCAGACCACCGCCGTGATCCTGCTCGCCTACGCGCGGGATAAGGCGGGGCTAGTCTGGTCCATGCGCGAAGTAACGTCCCGCATGAGCGCCGCGGCCGCGGGACCGGTATTCGGGGTATGGGATTTCTATATGGGCCACGGTATAGTGGGCGGAGCATTGACGAGCGGCCTTGCCCAGGGTAGGGCCGCCGGCGCCATAGCCGCGCGCATACTGAGCGGCGAGTACCCTGGCGATATAGCGGTCGACGATGTGCGCTCGCCCCCTTTCTCCGTGGACTGGCGTCAGCTCAAACGCTTCGGCGTACCCATGGGTCGGGTACCCGCGGGCGCAGTCATCCTTTATAAACCCTTAAGCCTCTATGAGCGCGATCCGCGTGCCTTCCTGGCCATGATCGTACTGGGCGGCGCCGTGTTGCTCCTTGGTGTGAGTCTTGCCCTTGCCCGTCTGGCGTACGCCCGCCTGCGCGCGAGCGAACTGCGCCTGGCCTCGTCGTTGCAGGAGAAAGAAAGCCTCTTACGGGAGCTGCACCACCGCGTCAAGAATAATTTCCAGGTCATAGCGAGCCTCTTGAGTCTGCAAGCCGACTCCTTCGGCGAGGAAAGCACGAAGAGAGCCCTGCTCGAGAGCGAAAACCGCATACGGAGCATGGCGCTCGTCCACGCGGAAATCTACGAAGAGCGGGACCTTGCGGCCATCGACCTTTCCTCTTACGCTCGTGCCTTGGCCAGCCAACTCGTATCGGCTTTCGCGGATCGCGCTCCGCGGGCGCGCTTCAAGCTCAGCGGCGAACGCGTGCTCCTCGATCTCGAACAGGCCATTCCCCTGGGCCTGCTGTTAAATGAGCTTATGAGCAACTCCCTCAAGTATGCCTGCGCGGAAGATGGAAGCTGCCTTATGAGTCTTTCCGCCACGATTTCCGATGATGGCCTCTGCATACTGCGCTATAGCGACGATGGGCCCGGGCTGCCCAGGGACTTGAGCCTAGAGAAGCCGAATAGCCTGGGTCTCCAATTGATGGCTGTGCTGGCCCTGCAGCTTGGGGCTAGCCTGTCGCGCGACGAAGCGGACGCGGCCGGTTTCATAGTCGAGCTAAAGCTTTCGAACGCGGGAGCCTAAGTCCGGCCGTCGAGCCTTGCGCCCGCGTCCGCATAGCGTATACTGGGTGCCAGCCATGAACGCGGTTTTCTGCCTGGAATTAGCCTCTCGCCTCTATACGGTATCCGCCAGCGACGGCGCGTCCAGCGCCTTAGTGGCCGTGGCGGCAGGGGGCGAAGCCGATTTTGCCGCCCGCGCACGGGCGGTCGTCAGGCTGAGCGCGGCCTCGCTTGCCATACCGAGCTACGCGGAGGCCGCGAGATTGGACGCCCTGCTTAACGACGCGGCCTTCTGGCGCTCGCTTGACTCCGATGCCGCGCGCGAGCTAGCCGGCCTCGCCGGGCGCATTGCGCGAGAATTGCGGAGCGATGACCCGAGCTCCGCCAGCCTCGCCTCGGCCTACGCCCTGGAGTTCCTCATACTCGCCTCGCGCCGCGCCGCCGTCTGGAAAGCGCCCTCGGGCGTATGGCGCATAGAAGACGCCAAGCGCTACATAGAAGAGAATTACGCGGATGCCTTCAGCCTCGAGTTCTTTACGGACAAATGCGCCATGAACACGAGCGACTTCTCCCGCCGCTTTAAGGATATCGCCGGCGGCCCCCTCTTCGAATTCATCAACCGCCAGCGCGTCAGGCGCGCCTGCGCCCTCCTCAAGTCCTCTAGCCTCTCCATCATCGAGATATCCGAGGCGGTAGGCTACAACAACCTGTCATTTTTCAATCGCTACTTCCTCCGCATAGTAGGGCTGTCGC
>JBGSKZ010000487.1:0-3760 GCA_041741035.1 Treponematales bacterium | reverse complement strand
CGCGGCTTTGGCTATCGCCCGGCCGAAGCTAAAGTGATCGACGGCGGTAAAGGTATCCATGCCGGATACGAAGTAGCACTTAAAGCCGAGCACCTGCGGCGCGAGCCTTTCCATGTCCTGGGCTAGGGCCTGCTCGATATGATTGCCCGATACTCCGCCGTAGAGGCCGTAGTCTATGACGCTGTGGGCGCCCATGGCCGCGAGCTTTTCCTTAAGGTTCTCGAGCGTCGTTACCGGGGGGAGCGAGGTGCAGGGCATATCGATTACCGTGGTAACCCCGCCGCGGGCCGCGGCCATGGAGCCGTGATAGAAGTCTTCATGGTTAGTGAAGCCCGGCTCATTAAAATGCACGTGCGGGTCTATGGCGCCCGGAAAGAGCTCAAGGCCGGCGGCGTCGAGCAGCTCTTCTCCCGCCTCGGGCTCAAGGCTCTCGGCTATGGCCCGTATCTTCTCGCCGCTGACGCGAAGGTCGCGCTTAACGAGGCGCTCCTGCCCGGGGAGCGCGCACTGGGCGTTCTTTATGATCATCGGGCGGCCTCCTTCGGCGCCGCTGGTTCGTCGTCGGCCAGGTAGCGCAGGACCTTCTCCGGCGTCATGGGCAGGTCATAAAAGCCCTTCTTGCCCGGCTTGGCGGCCTTGAGAGCGTCAAGTACCGCGAAGTAGCCGGCTATGCCGTACATGAGGGGAGGCTCGCCGACGGCCTTGGAGTTGGCTACCACCGCGGGGTTGGGCTTATCGTAGAACTCCACGTCCATGCGCGGCATGAAGTGCGCGTCGGGCAGCTTATAGGTGGACAGGGTGCTCGATGCGAGGAGGCCTTTGTCGTCGAACTTTAGTTCTTCAAGGGCCGCCCAGCCCAAACCTTGGGCGAAAGCGCCTTCAATCTGGCCAAGGTCGACGAGGGGGTCGATTGAGTTGGCTATGTCGTGGACTATGAAGGCGTCGTCGAAGCGGTAGCTGCCGCGCAGCGTATCCACGGTGGCGCTCAGCACGGCGCAACCGTAGACGTGGTAGAGGAAGGGGCGGCCCTGCTCCGTTTTCATGTCGAAATGGAGCCCGGGCGTAGCGTAGAAGCCGTGCGCCGATAAGTCCACGCGTTGCTCATAGGCCATGGCGACGAGCTCCTCAAACGACAAGCCCGCGTCGCGAAACTTCGCGTCTCTACGACCGGGGCCGGAGGAGGCGCCGGGCCCGGAAGAGGAGCCGGGTCCGGAAGAGGAGCCGGGTCCTGCGCTCAAGTATACGCGGCCCGCTTCCAGCTTGACGGCGCCCGGCTCTATGCCGAGCTTGGCCGCCGCCACGGCCACCAGGCGCTTGCGTATCTCGTCGCAGGCTACCTTGGCGGCCATGGCGTTTATGTCCGAGCCGGTGCTGGCCGCCGTGGGCATGGTGTTGGCCACGGTGCTGGTTCTCGTGCTCTCTATGCGCACGGACGCGATCGAAGCCCCCAGCGCGGCCGAGGCCACGAGGGCTATCTTTCTGCCCACGCCCTGGCCCATCTCTATGGCGCCGGTGGCGATGCTTACCGAGCCGTCGTTGTACACGTGCACGAGGGAGCCGCCCTGGTTCATCATGATCTTGGTAAAGCTTATGCCGAAACAGAGGGGGAATAGGGCGGCGCCGCGTTTTTGGTCCTTATGCGCGGCGTTGAAAGCCGCTATATCGGCGCGCAGGCGCTCGTAGCTGGACTTTTCGAGGCAACGGGAAACGGTAGCCTCGGCGCGGGCATCCTCCACGGCCTGACCGTAATGGAAGCTGTCGCCGGTTTTAAGGAGGTTCTTTCGCTGTATTTCCACGGGGTCCATGCCGAGCGCGGCCGCCGCCTGCTCGATCGCGCTTTCCATGACGAAGAGGCCCTGGGGGCCGCCGAAGCCGCGGAACGCGGTGAAGGGCACGAGATTGGTCCTGCACATGGTGCCGGTGACGCGCACGTTGGGCACGCGGTAAGCGCCGGCCGCATGGAAGAGCGTGCGAGGCAATATGGCCGGAGACAGATCGCAGGCCGCCCCCGAATTCTGATAGTAGTCCGCCTCAAAGGCCAGTATCAGGCCGTCGGCCGACAAGCCAATCTTGAAATCAGAGGAATAGGGATGGCGCTTGCCCGTGGCCAGCATGTCGTCGCGGCGGTTTAAGTAAACTTTGACCGGCTTGCCGCTCGTGACCGCGCCCAGGGCCGCGAGAGCCGCCCAGCCGTTGGCCTGGTCTTCCTTGCCGCCGAAGGCGCCGCCTAAGCGCCTGGTCTCGATTTCCACGCGGTTCATGGGCACGCCCAGGACGCGCGCCACGATCTTCTGGGTGGCCGACGGGGATTGCGTGCCCGATATGACGCGCGCTCCGCCCGAATCCTCCGGCCAGGCTATGGCGCCCTGGGTTTCCAGGTACACGTGTTCCTGGCCCCCCGATTCTACGCGGCCCTCTATGACCACGGCGCAGTCTTTATAGGCGGCCTCAGGATCGCCCATGCGCTGGGTTCTCGGCGAGAGTATGATATCCCCGCGCTTGAAGGCCTCTCGGGGGTCGGTGACGGCGGGCAGGTCCTCCCGCCCCAGGATCTTGACGCGTGCGGCCGCTCGCCGCGCGAGCGCGCGGTTGGAAGCAAGCACGAGGGCCAGCACCTGCCCGTGGTAGTGCCAGTGGCCTTCGGCGAGCAGGGCTTCGTCCAGCACGGCGCTGCCGAGCTGGTTCTCTCCGGGCACGTCCTTAGCCAGCACGAGGCGTACCGAGGGGTCTAGCGCCATGGCTTCAGTGCCGTCTAGCCCGCTAAAGCGCCCGTGGGCGCTAGGGGAAAGCAGCACGGCGCCGTGCAGCATGCCTGCATTTTCGGGCAGGTCGTCCACGTAGAGGGTCTTGCCCAGCACGTTTACTATGGAGTCGGGATTTCGTTTCATGCCAGGAGCTCCTCTTCAAGCCGCTGCGCAGGCCATAGCCGTATGCAGTGGGCCCAGGCCAGCCTCTCCATGAGGCGTCGCCTATACTGGCCCGAGCCGCGTACGTCGCTTATGGGCGTACCCGCGCCGTAGGCTAGGGCGCCGAGTTGCCTGGCCAGGGCCGCGGAGGGTTTTTTGCCTATGAGCAGGGCTTCCGCCTCCCTGAGCCTGAGCGGCACCGGCGCGACGCCGCCCACGGCATAACGCGCCGCGGCTATGCTGCCGTCCTCGGCCATACGCAGGGCCAAGGCGCTGTTCACGGTGGCTATGTCGAGGCGAGCGCGCTTGGCGGCCTTCTCGAAGTTGAAGAGCACGGGATCGCCGGGTATGACTATGCCCCGTATGCGTTCCGCCGGCCGCAGGTCGAGCTTTTTGTAGCCTAGGAAGAAATCGGGCAGCTCGATGAGGCGCTCGCCGCCCGGGCCGCCTTCGAGCACCAGGCGCGCGCCTAGGGCTATGAGTATGGCCGTCATGTCCGCTATGGGGGAGGCGTTGGCTATATTGCCCGTAAGCGTGGCGCGCGCGCGTATGGGGGGGCTGGCTATGTCGGCCGCGAAGCGCTCTATGCCGGGAGCCGCGGCGCGCACGAGGGGAGAAGCGAAGAAGTCGTCGGCGCTCACGGCGGCGCCCAGTTCCAAAATCGCCTGTCCCGATACCACGGACTTGCGTATGGCACGGGCCTCGGGCGCCTGGTCGCTGAAACGCGGCGCCGTATCTGGCTCGGGGTCGGGGTTGCGAACGTAATAGTCGGTGCCGCCGCCTAAGGTAAGGCGGCTGGGGTCGGCGGGATGTATGGACGCGAAAGCCGCCTCCGCCATGCCCACGGCCTCGGG
>JBGSKZ010000486.1:0-8006 GCA_041741035.1 Treponematales bacterium | reverse complement strand
CAGCAGCCCTGGGCTTTTCTCGCCCCAGCCGCAATGCCATGGACGCCACGGCCGACCGCGACGCCTGCGTGGACTACGCCGCCGCCGCCTCGACCCTGCTCATGCACCTGTCGCGCTACTGCGAGGAGATCATACTCTGGACCGGCGCGGAGTACGGCTTCGCCGAACTATCGCCCAGCTGTTCCACCGGCTCGAGCATCATGCCGCAGAAGCGTAACCCCGATCTGGCGGAGCTCATACGCGGCAAGTCCGCGAGCGCTTTCGGCGGGCTCATGGCGCTTCTGACCCTGCAGAAAGGCGTGCCCCTAGGCTACGCGCGCGATATGCAGGAGGATAAGTCCATAGTCTTCGGGCTCGTAAAGACCGTGGACGGCTGCCTTGATGCCTTCGCGCTCCTGGCGGCGGCCCTTATCCCGAAACCCAAGAATATGCGCGCGGCCCTTGACGAGGGCTTCGTGGAGGCGACCGACCTTGCCGAATTGCTCGTCATGAAAGGCATACCGTTCAGGGACGCCTATGGAGCCACCAAGGCCGCCATAGCCGCCGCGGAAAGCGCGGGCAAACGCCTCCATGAACTGAAAGTCGAGGAGCTCGCGCGCGCCTCTCCCGCGTTCTCCCAAGCGGGCTTGGATCCAGCGGCGCTCAAGGATTGGCTTGACCCCGCCGCCTGCGTGGCCAGGCGCGGCCATACCGGAGGCCCGGCTCCCGCCACTGTCGAGCGCGAGCTGCGGCGCCTTAAGGAACGGGCCTTAGGCTAGCGGTAGAAACCATTGGCGCTGTCTTTAGGCAAGGGCCGCTCGTTTGCCGATAGCGCCGCGCTGTCCGGAGGCGGGTCCTCGCTCTCGTTGAAGTCGAGGCTAGGGCGGTCGCGGTAATTAAAGCCGGCTTCGACGATATGGCCGTCGCGGCACCTCAATATGACCTTGCGAGCGCCAGCATCGGGGGCCCGGTATTCAGCCGCGCCGAAATGAATGGTTACGCCTTTGTAGAGGGTGTCCTCGATGACGGCCATGCTGGCCCGCGAGGCGACGATACGCTCGCGAAGCCGCGGCTGGCGCGCCTTATAGCCGCTCAATTCCGCCCCGAGGCGTTCAAGGCTTTCGCGGAGCTGAACTTGGGCCTGGGTCAGTCGCTCGTCGGCCTGCGCGTCCCGCGCGAGCTTGCTCAAGAGCTCAAGCTGATGCTCGGCTTTGTCATAGCCCTTTTGGGCGCGCTCAAGACCGGCGCATACGGAGCGGTATTCGAGTACGAGGCCGGGCTCCACGCCTAGCTGCACGCTGGTATGCGCCTCGCTGAAGTTGCCGAGCTTCTTGCACCAAAAGCCTCCGCCGGCGATAATCTCGCTGGCAATGACTTCGGAGCGCTTGCCGTTGAGCGCGCAGTTTTTGGCGGCGACGAGCGTGGTGTTCATGATCGCCTCTTCGACGAGCGCGTTGCCGCCGCAGCGTACCGAGCAGCTCTCGAGGTATTTGGCGAAAAGGTCGCCCTCGCACTCGATGCTGCCCACGCCATTGCCGTTTATGCCCGTCTTTAGGACTATGCTGCCGCCCGCTTTGAGCGTGGCCTTGCCGACGCCGCTGGCCACTTGGATGTCGCCGCCCGCTTCCACGCTGAAACCGTCGGCTATGCCTCCTTCGATGACTACCGAGCCATCGAAGCGTATGTTGCCCGTTTCATAGTTTACGTTCTTCACGACTATGACCGGCTCTACGAGTATGGTTCCCCTGGCGATGCGCACGTTGCCGTCGCAGAGGGCGCGCAATTCCGTTCCGTCTTCGGACAAAACGGCGTTGGCGCCGGGCTTCAGCTCCGCGATCTGGCTATCCGTCTCCGCGGGTATACGCTCCCCCCGTACCGTCCAGCCGTCCGTGGCCTTAACCGGCGGGACAAGGCTGGCTAGAAGGTCTCCCGCGCGCTTATTCTCAATAAAGTTGAGCTCCTTCATGTCTATGCGCCCGAAGTCCATTTCCAGGTAAGGTTTGCCCCTGTTCGTGTTGAAATGGTACTCGATACGGTGAGCCTTCCCGTATACCGGTTCGGTTCCCGCGGCAACCGGTATAGCCTTATCATAGGCGGCTCCGGCAAGGATGCGTCGCAGGGCGTCATTGTCCACGCCGTGGCTAACGCCGGCTTCGCGTAGGGCCGCTATCAATTCGGCCAGGGTGGGAGGGGCCGCGCCTTTTTTAGGGTGGCTCGCCCTTAAGTAGGCGCTCATGCCGTCTTTGGCTATATCCACGGTGAGTTCGGAGGCCAGGGAACGGCCATTCGGCCATTCTACGAGCGCTACGGCCGTTCCGCTGGCTTCCTCTATGGCGTCCCTGAGAGCCTTGGCGCCGACGCTCGGCACGCCTAAGAGCCTCATGCGGTTTTCTATGTCTTCCGGATACACGGGCCGGCCCGAGCCTTGGGGAGGGTAGACGGCCAGATAGGCCAAGCCTTCGCGATAGTAGAGCTCAAACTTGCCGTTTTCGTGCGCCGATGCTCGCGTCATAACGTTACTGTAGCCCGCCTTGCCATTCGAGGGCAAGCTTTAGTTAGTTGACCGAAGCTCTTGTCTTCATCGCTACCTTCGAATGGTATTGAGAGAGGTCAAAGCTCTCAATACCATCGGCAACCATATGCTCGACGGCATTGAAGCCCTCGAGGATACTCGCCTGGGCCGCGCTTGACGAGCGTCCCAGCCTATCGATCCTATTCTGGACGCTCTCCAATGTGCAGCCGAGGTGGCGAGCGATGGCGCTGATGCATTCGCCCTTCGTTAGGCTACGATGGATCTCCTTCAGGTCGATACTGCGCTTGGTGTAGTACTGGATGGAAAAGGTTCGAGTCGAATAAGTCTTGCCGCAGGCCTTGCAACGGAAGCGCTGGACGGGTCCGACGACTAGGGTGTCGTGGAAGCCTATCTTGCGCCAATAGTGACGATATTCCTGAGGGCTAACATTGTGGTGGGCGCAGCGGGGGTTGGGACAGAACGGTGGCTCCATGGTGGGTACCTCCATGGAGCCACTACGCTCGTTAACTACGCTTTGCTTGCGTTAACAATATAGTTCGGAGAACTAATTGCCTTCTTTTACGATTTCTATCTTGATGGAATTGGGGTCATCAGCAGGATCCTTGGCGGGTATGCTGATAGTCAGTACCCCGTTGCGCATGACCGCTTTAGCGCGTCCCTGATCGTAATCGTCGGCGGCTACCAAGTACTCGAGGCGCTCAAAGTCGTTTAAGCTGAATCCCTGGTTGGCGTAACGCCTGCCAGCCTGGTCCGAGTAGCCTTGCGGCAGCGAGGCCGACAGATACATGGTATCGTCGCGGAAGCGGAGGTCTACGCCTGAAAGCTCGAAGCCGGGGAGCAGGAATTCGAATACGAGGGTTCCGTCGGCATCGTGGTAGCGGTTCATGCGGGGGCCGTGGATAGGGGAACCCTTAGGCGCATTGGCTTTGGGCCCGCGCTGCTTTTCGTTTTCGAAGGGTCTGCCCGTTTCGAATTGAGCGCCGAAGCGGCGAAATTTCTCGGCTAATTCCGGATCGTCCATCGCTTCTTTTACGCACTTGCCAAAGCGGTCGGCCATCTTGGCGAGGTCTTCAAAGGCTTCTGATTGGTTGAATTGGAAATGCATAGGATACTCCCGGCGCATATATGCGCTGCGCCTGCCGTCCTTAAAGGGACCGGCTTATAAAATGACCCTCCATACGGAGCGGTCCTTAACCTTGCTATCCGATAGAATCGCGATAGCTTAGTTTTAATATACAGAAGTATAGCCGCCTGGGCAAATAAAAAAGGCGCCCCCGGGCGGGAGCGCCTTAAAGCGTCGAAACGAGGAGCTAGAGCACTTGGCGCGCGGCGTTGCGCGCGAGCAAGGCCCTGAGCGTGGCGGCGGGATCCTTGCGCTTTCCGAGGAGTATCATGGCGGCGATGATATAGGGTTTGTAGGACGCTTCCCTATACGTATCGTCGCGGTAGCGGTCGAATACGCTGTCGGCCACTTCGCCCGCCTTGCAGGATACGCCGGTGATATCGGCGGGGAGGCAGTGCATGTACAGGGCCTTGCCGCCCTTGGTGAGCTTCATCTTCTCTTCGGTGCATTCCCAGTCCATGAACTTGGCGTTGTTGGCCAGGCACTGCTTCTCGAGGTCCTTGAGTCCGGCCTGATCGCCGTTGTGCAGGAGCGGCACACGCTTCTGCATGACATCGTAAGGCGCCCAGCTCTTGGGGTATACGATATCCGCGCCTTTAAAGGCTTCTTCCATGGAGTTGACGTGCTGGAAAGAGCCTCCGGATGCCTTGGCCTGTTTCTTGGACAGCTCAACCACTTCGGGTATGAGGTCGTAGCCTTCGGGGTGCGCAAGGGATACTTCCATGCCGAAGCGGCTGGCTAGGCCTATGATGCCCTGGGGCACGGACAGGGGCTTGCCGTAGGAGGGGCTGTAGGCCCAGGTCATGGCTATCTTCTTGCCCTTGAGCTTATCCAGGCCGCCGAAGTAGTGGGCAAGGTGCAGGATGTCGGCCATGGACTGCGTGGGATGGTCTATGTCGCTCTGGAGGTTCACCACGGTGGGGCGGTCGGGCAGGACGCCGGCGGCGAGGCCTTCGTCGAGGCTCTTGGCCACTTCGCGCTGGTACTTGTCGCCCTCGCCTAGGTACATATCGTCGCGTATGCCTATGGCCTCGGAGAGGAAGCTGATCATGTTGGCCGTCTCGCGCACGGTTTCGCCGTGGGCTATCTGGCTCTTACCTTCGTCCAGGTCCTGCACGTAGAGGCCCAGGAGGTCGGAAGCGCTCGCGTAGGAGAAGCGGGTGCGGGTGCTGTTGTCCCTGAAATTGGATACGGCTATGCCGTTCTGCCATAGCCTGGTATCGATGTTCGCCTGGCGCATCTCGCGCAGGGCGTCCGCCACCAGGTAGGTAGCCTCAAGCTCGTCGCGGGATTTTTCCCAGGTGAGCAGGAAGTCCTTGCGGTACATGTCGATCTTCTTGGACGCGAGCTGGTCTATGAGCGCGCGTATTTCGTTCGTGGTCATGCGGGGCTCCTTGTTAAGTAGCTAGAGTACAGAATATAGAATATAGAATCCAGAATCTAGAATACAGAAGCTAAGTCTTGGAATACTGTATGGCGCGTAGGTACGAATCGAGGAGCTTGCCAGTTTCGTCGAGCAATGCTCCTTCCTCGTTCGGCGAACCATAGCCAAGGTCTCTGGCTAAGATCGCGTAATAACGAGCCTCCTCAAGTGAGGCTTGCGCAATATTATAGAAACGTATCTTGTCAGCCTTGCCCCTCCTTTTGAAGCCTTCGGCGATATTCGCCGGTACTGAAACGGCTGCCCGCCGGAACTGCGAGCTTAAACCGTAGAGTTCGGACGGCGGGAAGCCGGCGGTATAACGATAGACGGCGAGAGTGGCACAATGCGCTTTCTGCCATACGAGGAGCTCTTCAAAGGTTTTTGCGCCTAATTTGCTCCGCGATTCCTCACGATCTTCCATCTCCGTCTGCCTCCGCACTCAAGCTCTGGCTACCCCGATTTTAAACCCGGCGTCCGTACTCCCCATTCTAGATTCTAGCTACTAGATTCTTTAGAAGAAGAAGCTAGAATGCAGAATCTAGAATTTAGAATACAGAATATAGAATATAGAATATAGAATCACAATCGTCCCATCGCCCTTAGCAGGCGCTCCGGCGTGAAGGGCCATTCGCGGCACCAGGCGCCGACGGCGTCGTGTATCGCTATGGCTATGGCGGGGGCGGCGCCGTTCAGCGCTATCTCCGAAACGCTCTTGCCGCCGAAAGGGCCTACCTCGTCGGCCACGGGCACGAGCTCCACATGGAAATCGTCGGGCAGCTCGAACACCGAGGGTATCTTGTAGTCGAGGAAATTGGTGTTCAAGGGCCGCCCCTCGTCGTCGAAGAGGAGTTCCTCGTAGAGCGAGTGGCCCACGGCCTTCATGACGCCGCCGTATATCTGGCCCATGGCGAGGGCCGGGTTTATGGGCGTGCCGCAGTCCTGGTAAGCGTGGAAGCGCAAGAGCTTAACTTCTCCCGTGCGCTCGTTCACCGCCAACTGCGCGAAGTGCGCGCCGTAGGGGAAGGCCGCGTGGTCGGTCTTGAAGTTGCCGTGGCCGGATAGCTCGTGGTGGCCTTCGCCCTGTATGGCGAGGTGGGCGAGCTTGGCCAGGCTTATTTCTCCGCGCTTGCCTTTTATAAGGCCGCGATGAACGAGACTAAGGTCCTCGACCGCCTCGCCCAATATGCCCGAGGCCACGGTCAGGCACTTGTCGCGCAGGTCCTCCGCGGCGCGCACGGCGGCGTTGCCCGAGAAATAGGTGCCCGAGCTGGCGTAGGCGCCTTTGTCGAAGGGCGTTATGTCGGTGTCCCCGGATATGACGGATACGTCGGCCATATCAAGGCCCATGATCTCGGCGGCGGCCTTGGCCGTTACCGTATCCAGGCCCGTGCCCAGGTCGGCGCCGCCCGAGAGCATGAGGAGGGTGCCGTCGGCCAAAAGCCTGATCTCGGCGTTGGCAGCGTCGAGGCCGGGCAAGCCCGAGCCTTGCTGTATGATCACGCCGCCACGCCCGATTTTCCAGTCGTCGCTTAGGCCCGCTTCCTTGGCGTTGGGCTTGGCCTTGTCCCAGGCGAAGGCGACTTTACCGCGCTTGAGCATGTCGCCCAAGCCGCATTCTCCGAGGGTAACCGGGGCGCCTGGCCGGCCTTCGCCGAGGGAGCGCAGTATCTCTATGCGGCTGCCTGAGCGTACGCGGTTCTTCTCGATGAGCTCAAGCTGGTCCATGCCAAGCTCTGCCGCCAGTTCCGCGAGCGCGGTCTGGAGGGCAAAGGAGCCCTTGGGCGCTCCGTAGCCCTGATAGGCGCCGGCGGGCGAGAGGTTGGTGTAGTAGCTCTTCACCTCGAAGCGGGCATTGTCGCAGAGCAGCAGGGGCAGGCTCTTGGATATGGCGTTCATGGGCACGGTGAGGCAGTGCTGGCCGTAGGGGCCGGTATCCGCGTCGAGCTGCATGAGTATGGCGGTGAGCGTGCCGTCTTTCTTGGCGCCGAGCTTCACCGTGATTTCCATGCCGTGCCGCGTGCGGCTGGCCGCGAATTCCTCATGGCGGTCATAGCGGTAGAACACGCCCTTGCCCGTGGTCCAGGCCAGGTAGCCGGCGAGGTCCTCGACGACTATGTCCTGCTTGGCGCCGAAGCCACCGCCCACGCGCTCCTTAATGATACGTACCTTGTTTTCGCTGATGCCTATGACCCGCGATACGATGCGGCGCACGTGCCAGGGCACCTGGGTGGAGGCGTGGATGACGAGGCGGCCGCCGTCTATCTTGGCGTAGGCTACGTGGGGCTCCATGGGCGTGCACTGCACGCGGTTACCCTTATAGCGGCGCTCGATAGTCAGGTCAGCCTCGGCGAAGCCCTTGTCCATGTCGCCTATGCCATCCGCTACGCTTGCGGCGAGGTTCCTGTGCGGGTCGGCATGGAGGGGGAACTGATAGATGATGGGGTCGTCGCGGCCGACGCCCTTAACCGAGCTGCCCGCCGGAGCTTCGCCCACCACGTAGCTCACGTCGCCATGGTGGACGATGGGGGCGCCGGGCGCCTTGGCGTCCGCTATTGAGAGCACGGGCTTGAGGAGCTCGTATTCCACCGTAATGGCGGCGAGGGCGGCGCGCGCCTCTTCGAGCGATTCGGCGAGCACGGCGGCCACGCGGTCGCCCACGTAGCGCGCTTTGCGCGGGAACATGCGCTGGTCGTGAGGGCTGGGCTCGGGGAAGCCCTGGCCTGCCGTGGTGTACACGAGCTCGGGGCAGTTGTCCTTGCACAGCACCTTGACCACGCCGGGCATGGCCTCGGCCTTGCTTATGTCGATTTTCTTTATGAAGGCATGCGCGTGGGGGCTGCCTAAAACGAGCAGGTGGCAGGCGTCGGCGGGCACGCGGTCCTCCACGAAGGCCCGTTCCCCGCGCGCGAGCGCGGCGGCGTCCACCTTCTCGCGGTCCTTGCCCACGT
>JBGSKZ010000485.1:0-2828 GCA_041741035.1 Treponematales bacterium | reverse complement strand
GGCGGCCTTGGCCAGTACTTCGCTTTCCATCGCCGCGGCGTAGCTGGCCAAGGCCTCGGCCAGCGGCCCGCCCGACGCCCCTATGATGCGCGCCGCCAGAAGGCCCGCGTTCTTGCCGCCGTCTATGGCAACCGTCGCCACCGGCACGCCGCCAGGCATCTGCACTATCGAAAGCAGCGAATCGAGGCCGTCCAGGGTCCCTGTGCGTATGGGCACGCCTATGACAGGCAACTGGGTAAGGGCGGCCACCATGCCGGGCAGGTGGGCCGCGCCGCCGGCTCCGGCGATGATAACCATGAGTCCGCGGCCGCGGGCCGTTTTCGCGTACTCGTACATGCGCTCGGGAGTTCGATGCGCCGATACCACGGTCAGTTCCCAGGACACGCCCAGCTGATCGAGGAGCTCGGCTGCCGGCTTCATGGCAGGCAGGTCGGAATCGCTGCCCATGATTATGCCCACGAGGGGGCGGCTTTTATCGCTGTTCATCGGCCTGATTATACGACCTTTCTTCGTTGCTTCGCAATGCGCTATACTATCCGCCGTCGCCCGCGACAATCCGCAATGCCGCGCTGGAGCGCTGGCTGCCGCGATCGAAGCTAAGGATGGAAACAATGTTCATAGAGTGGTTTTCCGGCTTGGACCATGTGGCGCAGGCTTTCTTGGCCACGCTCTTTACCTGGGGCGTAACCGCGCTCGGCGCGGGCATGGTATTCTTCTTTAAGGCTATTAACCGCAAGGTGCTCGACGGCATGCTCGGCTTCGCCGGCGGCGTCATGATAGCGGCGAGTTTCTGGTCGCTCCTCGCCCCGAGCATAGAAATGGCAGAAGCCGAAGGCTTGCCCGGCTGGCAGCCCGCGGTCATAGGCTTCCTGCTCGGCGGATTTTTCTTAAAGCTGGTCGACAGGCTTATTCCCCACCTGCATATCGGCGCGCCCATGAAGGACGCCGAAGGCCCGAAGACGCAGTGGCAGAGAAGCGTGCTCCTCGTGCTGGCCATTACGCTCCACAACATACCCGAAGGCTTGGCCGTGGGCGTGGCCTTCGGCGCGCTCGGGGCCAACATCGGTTCGGCCACGCTCGCGGGGGCCATAGCCCTGGCCCTCGGCATAGGCCTGCAGAACTTCCCCGAGGGAGCCGCGGTATCCATACCCCTGCGGCGGGAGGGCATATCCCGCGGGAAGAGTTTCTGGTACGGGCAGCTCTCCGGCGTCGTGGAACCCATAGCCGGCGTGTTAGGCGCTGTCCTGGTGCTGGCCATGCGGCCCATCCTGCCCTACGCGCTCGCCTTCGCGGCGGGAGCCATGATCTACGTGGTGGTAGAGGAAGTCATACCCGAGTCCCAGGGCTCGGGCAATTCCGACATATCCACCATAGGAGCCCTACTCGGCTTCGCCCTCATGATGTTCCTCGACGTCGCGCTAGGCTAAGCGCAGCCCGATTAGCCCTTGACCCCGTCCGGCCCCGCGGGCATACTGGCCCTGCCCGTAGGGCCTTCTTAGCCGGCAGCTCAAGCTTGAGCGAACCGCGAGAAGCACTGCGGACGGGTGCCCCGGAACGAGTATCATAGCCGGGCAAGAGGGGGAATCCGGTTCAATGCCGGAGCTAGCCCGTAACTGTATGCGCGAGGCCGCCAGCGGCGGCCGTTGAGCGCGAGCCAGGATACCCTGCCCGTCCTTTATGTCGCATTGGAACGCTTCGTGGTACAGGCGTCGAGCGATAGTCCGTTAGGGCGGGGCGTCCGCGCTCCGCCATCAACGGCCCATCAATCGCATTACCCAACCAGAACCGTTCCTCCTAGCCCGCGCAGCGGGACAGAAGGGGGACGTCCATGAGAAGGACACTCGCAATCATTGTAGCGGCTTTATTGGCCGCGCAGGCGGCCTTTGGCCAGCAGCTGTCGTTTACCGACGCGCGCGGTGTTACCGTTGCCATGCCGGGCAAGGCCCTGCGCGTGGTATCGCTGGCGCCGGCCCTTACCGAGATGCTCTACGCTTCAGGCGCAGGCGCTTCGGTAGTGGGGGTGACAAGCTACTGCAACTATCCAGCCGAGGCGGATGCGCTGCCGGAGATAGGCGCGTACACGCCTGATACTATCAGCGTAGAGGCCATCGTGGCGCTCAGGCCGGACCTCATAGTCGGCGAGCGCGGCGCCCATGGTCAGCTGGCCGAGCAGTTCGCCCAGGCCGGCCTCCGTTTCGCCGCCTTCGAGCTCAAGGACTTCAGCGCCATCTATGACGCCATAAGCCTCATAGGCAGCATAGCCGGCGACGGTTCCACGGCCTTAAAGCTGGTCAATTCCATGAAGGCCCGCCTGCAGGCGGTAACGTCCAAGACCGGCGGCTTCGCGGCTAGCTCCAGGCCCCTGGTATTCTGGGAGGTATGGGACGAGCCCCTGATGACCGCCGGCCCCAAGACTTTCATAGGCCAGGTCCTGGCCGCCGCCGGCGCGCGCAACGCCTTCGCCGACGTAAAGCAGGATTGGCCGGTAATAAGCTTTGAAGAGATAGTGGTGCGCAAGCCCGACTTCATCATGGCTTCCGATACCCACGGCATAGCGCTGAGCCCGGAAAAGCTGGCCGCCAGGCCGGGTTGGGCGGGCCTATCGGCCGTTAAGGAGCGGCGCATCATCCTGCTCAACGGCGACATAGTGTCCAGGCCCGGCCCGCGCTTCGTGGAAGCCGTGGAGCTGGCAGCCAAGGCCCTCTATCCGGAACGCTTTTAAATGACCCTGCCGTCCCGCTCCCGCGCGCGCAGGAACGCCGCGGCTTTCGCGCTCATAAGCGCCTGCGCGGGCCTCGCCTTCGTGCTCGCCGTGGGCATGGGAGCCG
>JBGSKZ010000484.1:0-1034 GCA_041741035.1 Treponematales bacterium | reverse complement strand
GTGCTCACCAAGCTCCTGCCCGGCTACGGCATGGAGTGCCGCATAGCCGACTTGGAAAAGCTTGATGAGCTGGAGGCCAAGGCGGACGGGCGCACCAGGGTCATATACTTCGAGAGCCCGAGCAACCCCAACCTGAGCGTCATCGACATACGGCGCGTATGCGCCTTCGCAAAGGGCCGCGGCATCAAGGTGGTAATTGACAATACCTTCGCCACGCCCTATTTTCAGCGGCCCCTGGAGCTCGGCGCTGACGTGGTCGCGCACAGCGCCACCAAGTACCTCTGCGGCCACGGCGACGTGGTAGCGGGCGTGGCTGTCGCCAAAGACCCCGACTACGTGAACAGCCTTAAATTCGACTACATGTGCGAGTTCGGGGGCGCTCTCTCGCCCTTCAACGCCTGGCTGCTCCTGCGCGGCATGAAGACTCTGGGCCTCCGCATGCGGGCCCATGAGGCTAACGCCCTGGCGGCCGCGCGCTATCTTCAGGAGCACCCGAAGGTAAGCGCGGTATACTATCCGGGCCTAAAGGATTTTCCGGGCCACGCGCTGGCCGCCAGCCAGATGAGCGGCTTCGGGGCCATCGTGAGCTTTGAAGTGCGGGGCGGGCTCGAAGCCGCCAAACGGGTGGTAAACGGCATGCGGCTCTTCAAGCTGGCGGTAAGCTTAGGCGACTGCGAGACCCTCGTGCAACTGCCCGCTGCCATGACCCACCGCGGCTACGACCAGGAGCGGCTTAAGGACTTCGGCCTCACCGAAAGTATGATACGAATATCGTTTGGCCTGGAGGATATAGCCGATATACTCAAGGAGCTCGACTTTATCCTGGAGAAAGCCTGATCCCTAAGCCTGCGGAGGCCTGCCTGTGAAAACCCTGATACGCGACGGCGCCATACTGACCATGGAGGGCCCGAGCCCCGAGCTGATATTCGGAGACCTGGGCATAGAGGGCTCCGCCATAGCCTTCGTCGGCGCCAAGCCGGACTCGTTCAAGCCCGACCGGGTACTGGACGCCTCGGGCTCCATAGTCATGCCCG
>JBGSKZ010000483.1:0-3950 GCA_041741035.1 Treponematales bacterium | reverse complement strand
GCCTATCGCGAAGGCGGCCACGGATAGCGCGTTAGGGCTTAAGCGCCTTCCTAGGGCGTCGGCAAGGGGGGCCATGAGCGTATCCTTAACAGCGCGTAATTTGCCGTCGTACATGTTTAAAAGCCTTTCCATGGCGCGCCGGGCTGGGATGGCTAAGGCTGCCGCCGGCGGCTCTACGAGCACTATAAGGCCGGCCGGCCGGCCATGGCAACGTAAAAGTAAGATTTTAATATGCCGGGTCGTCAGGAAGACAGTATTTTAGCTCAGAGAAAGCGCTGAGGAGCAAATAGCATGGATACCGTCCCGAAAAGCCTTCGTAACTGGTTCGTCGCGCATTTTGCCGCGGATATAGCTTTCGCCCTGCCTCTTTTCCTCGTTCCGCGTGAGTTCCTTACCCTGCTCGGCTGGGCGAGCGTCGATCCCTTCGCGGCGCGCCTGGTAGCCGCCGCGCTTTTCGGCATAGGCGGGGAGTCCTTCCTGTCGCGCAAGGCCTCCGCGGCAGCCTACAAAGCCATGCTCAGGCTCAAGTTGATATGGTCCGGCTCCGCGCTGTTAGGCATGTCCTTGACCGTGCTTCAGTTCTCCGCGTACCGTCTGCCTTCAAGCTACCTCCTCATTATAGTATTCGCGCTCTTTAACGCATTGTGGCTCTACTGGCTCAGGCGCTTGAATCGTGCCTGAATGCGGCCGCCTTGCTCAGCATGCTCAGGTCTCGCTTTTGCCGACCGCGTATCCGCGGCTGGCCCTGTTAATCTATGCGCTCTTGTTTGCCCTTTCCGGCGGCAGGGCCTTGGCGCAAGGCTCGCCAGCAGCCGAAGCTGCCAGCCCGGGCGCCGAAGCTGCCAGCCCGGGCGCGATACTCTACCGAGAAGAGTTCGTTAATCTTGAGCTCTGGACTCATGAGCGCTTTCCCAAGATAGAAAAGGCTTCGTCCTATAGGGTCGATACCGTGGACGGCGCTCCCGCGCTCGCGGCTTCCGCCGCCGCTTCCGCCTCGTACCTGCTTTTTAGCCAGGTCTACTCCCTGCGGCAGTATCCCCTGTTGCGCTGGCGCTGGCGCGTGGACGGAGTATATGTAAAGGCCGGCGCTCATAAAGCGGTGGACGACTTCCCTTTGCGTATTTTCCTGCTCTTTGAATTCGAGCCGGAAAAGGCGAGTATCATGGACAGGCTGAGCTACGGCCTGGCTAAGTCCGTCTATGGCGCCTACCCTCCCCACAGTTCCCTTTCTTATGTGTGGGACAGCCATGGCGCCGTGGGCAGGATACTCATAAGCCCATATACCGATAAGGATCGCGATTTCGTTCTGCGCAGCGGAACGGCCTTGACGGGGTTGTGGCTTGACGAGAGCGTCAACGTGCTTGAGGATTACATTAAGGCCTTCGGCCGAGAGCCGCCCGACCGGGTAACGCTGGCCATCATGGCCGACGCCGACGATACCGGCGAGTCTGCCAGTTCATATCTACGTTTTATAGAGATAGGAGCGCCCTGATTATGGGAAAAGCCGTGGCCATCGTACTGAGCCTTGCCGTGTTCCAGGCCTGGGAAGCCTTTAAGCCCTACTATGCGTACGCGAGCGGCCATTGGCTTCGCTCGCTGAATAACGCCTTCATCGGCCTGTTCAACGCGGCCTTCGCGCGCCTTGCCTTCGCGGGGCTCTCTTACTGGGCGCTGTCCCTTGCCGCGGACGCCCGCTTCGGGCTGCTTAACATGGCGGCCCTGCCGCCCTGGGCCTCGATAGCCCTTACCATGCTGGCCCTGGACCTATGGACCTATTGGTGGCACCGCCTTAACCATACGGTCAACTTCCTCTGGCGCTTTCACCGGGCGCACCACACGGATACGGAAATGGGCGTGACCACGGCGTACCGCTTCCATCCCGTTGAGCTGGCCTTATCATCCTTGTTGCGCGTGCCGCTCATCCTGGCCATCGGGCTCAAGCCCGAGGGGCTCCTATGGTATGAGCTTGTCCTCAACGTATCCATAGCTTTCCATCATGCCAATCTCAGTATAGGGGAAAAAGCAGAGGCCATCGTGCGCGTCTTTATCGTGTCGCCTATCATGCACAAGCTTCATCACAGCGTGGAGCCCCGCGAATTTTCCTCTAATTATTCGTCGATACTATCGCTCTGGGACCGTCTGTTCGGGAGCTGGACGACGACGGCTGCGCCGCGCGACATAGTCCTTGGCCTGCGCGTGTACCGTGACGAGCGCTGGCAGAGCGTGCTCGGTATACTGCTTACGCCCTTCAGGCGCAGCGGGTCAGCCCTTAACTTGAATAGCCCTGAGTAGCGCTTCGAGCTCCTCGCGACAGTCGCCGCATATATCGATATGGCGCTTGACGAGCGGCAAGATCGACGAGCCGTCCTTGCCCTGCTCCACAAGCTCTGCGTACTGATGCATAAGCTCGAAGGCTTGCCCGCAGTCGATTTCGCGCTCCTCGGCGCTTGCCACCATGCGTTTCATGGCGGCGGGGTCGAAGGGAGGCGCAGGAGGAGCCGTATCTTTTCCGCCCTGGTTGAAGAATCTGCTAAAGAAGCCCGCTATGCCCTTCATGATCGAACTCTGCTATCCATCGTCGCTTCATGGCCCATGCCGTCCGCGGCCATGCGCACCTTCAGTTTCATCCTGGCGTCATGCAGGAGCTTATAGAGCGCATTCCTATTCGTATCCAGGCGGCGCGCAGCCTCTTCGAGGGGCATGCCGCGTAGCGCCACGGCGAGCAGGGCCTTACGCTGCTTATCGGAGAGTTCGCTAGCCATGGCCTCTCGGAGCCAGGCTATAAGCATAGCGCTTTCCGCCTCTTGTTCAGGACGTCCCGCCTTAGCCATGAGGGCCAAGGCCGCTCCCTCTTCGGCGTCCTCGATGGAAACATCGCGCCAGCGCTTCCTGCGCAGCTCGCTCAGGGCCACCCGTACGCATATCTTGTGAGCCCAGGTGGTAAAGCGGGACTCCCCCCGGAAAGCTCCGAGCTTTTCAAGGATAATGACCAGGGCTTCCTGCACGAAGTCTTCGGCCAACTCGTCGAATTCCCGTCCCTTCGTGCGTATCCAGCCCCGTAAAGCCGCCCTGAGGCCCTTAAGGAGTATGCGGCGCAATTCCGCCAAGGCGCGGTCCTTATGCGGACCGCTGAGCGCATCGAGCCATTCCCGGTTTTCCAAGTCGACGTTTACCTTCTCGTTCGAGTATACTATAAAGATATTACCTGCCTTTAAAGATCGCAAGCGGAAACAAGGTAAGAAAGCGGCAATAAATCGCGTCTGGATGGCATATCCGCTAAGTAGGAGCGAAGTTCCATGAAAAACCGTCTTGTTAAAACAATGGGTTCCGCAGCGATACTATTAATCTTGGTTCTTTTATCCGGCTGCTCAGGCGGCGATCAGGCAAAAACTCCGGCGCAGCCTTTGGAAGGCTCGGCTAGGCTGACGGCTCTTTCAGGAACCCTGCCAGGTTTTGCTGGCTGGCAGGAGGTTCTCGACGCCGCCCGCGGCGGCAGCGTGCGCTGGTACCTGTGGGGCGGCTCCGCGGCGATCAACGATTTCGTGGATAAGCAGTACGGCGAAGCGCTTGCGCGGGATTACGGCATACGCCTCGTGCGCGTGCCCGTGGCCGATACGCGGGAGGCCGTGGCCATAGTCATGGCTGAGACTGAGGCGGGTAAAAAATCCGGCGGAGCCGTGGACCTTATCTGGATAAACGGGCTCAACTTTTATACCCTTAGGCAGGCGGAGCTGCTCTACGGTCCCTGGGCGGAAAGTCTGCCGAACGCCGCTCTCGTCGATTGGGGAAATCCCTCGCTGCGCTATGACTTCGGGGTACCGGTGGACGGTTACGAGAGCCCCTGGTCGAGCGCCCAGTTCCAATTCATCTATGACTCGGCGCGCATGGACGAGGCGAAGCTACCGCGCTCCTATCGCGAGCTGGACGCATGGATACGCGCCAACCCAGGC
>JBGSKZ010000482.1:0-1438 GCA_041741035.1 Treponematales bacterium | reverse complement strand
GCCCGAGCCTATCTGCAGGCTGGCCCTCCCCGGCCGCCCGGGCGGGCCGGCCCGGTGGCGTATGGTTTGGCCGTGGCTGCCGATAACGCTGATATCGGAAGGGCTTAGTCCCGCTGAGGCTATCAGCTCCCGCGCCGCCCGGGCGAAGAGTTCGCCGAGTTCCTGGTCGAGCAGGGCCAGTTCCTCGAGGGAGCCGCGTTCATCCTCGAAAAGCCTGAAAATGCGTTCCCTTATATCGGCGGGGAAGGGGCTCATGGCGGCCGCTATGAGCTCGAGCTCAAGGCCGCCGTCGGCTAAAAGCCTGTAACGGGCCAGCGACGCGTCTATGCCGTCCACGCTGGTGCCCGACATGAGGCCTAAGGCGATATAGTCTCGTTCCATGGCGGCTCCTAGCCGTAGAGCAGAAATGGCCGGCGCTTACGCTCAAAGGCCCGCAGGTACGCGCGGCAGCGTAAAGAGGGGTCTTCGCGGAGGCTGCCGTCCGCCAGCTCGTCGCTTCCCCAGAGTAGGCTCAAGGGGCGTTTCGATCCCTCTGCCCAGGGCGGCAGCAGGGCGAAGTCGCGTGGGTAGAGGCCGCGCAAAATAGCGAGCAGCCTATAAGCCAGGTCGATGAGGCGGGAGAAGGCCGGCGAGTCGGGGTCAAGGTAGAGCTGTACCCCTTCGCAGCGCCGCCCCTGAAATTTCGAGAAGCTCGGCACGAAATATAGAGGGCGGCAAGAGAGTCCCTCGATAGCCAGGCCGTCGATGGCTTCGCGCAGTTCGGGGCCGCGCACCCAGGGAGCGCCAATAATCTCGAAGGGCTTGGCGCTGCCCCTGCCTTCCGATACGTTCGTGCCTTCCAGCGGGCAGGTGATCGCGTAGGCGGGCAAAGACGAGAGGCAGGGCAGGTTGGGCGAGGGCGGTATCCAGGCTTCCCGCCACGCGCGTATGCCCATGCCGCGGCTCCAGCCTTCCACGGCCAGGACGTCCACGGCCAATCCCAGTTCCGCGCCGCGCATGCGGCCGTATTCGCCTAGGGTGAGCCCATGCCGTATGGGAAGGTCGTAGGGGCCGACGAGGGACTCGAAGCCCGGTTCCAGGCCGGGGCCTTCCACGATAGCGCCCGAGAGGGGGTTGGGCCTGTCCAGGATAAGCAGCCTGGGATGGGCCCTGCCCTCCGCCTTAAGCTCGGCCAGGGCGTCGAGCAGGCGCGTAAGCGTGCCCAGGTAGGTATACCAGCGCAGTCCCACATCCTGAAGGTCAAACACGAGGAGGCTGAGGTCTTCAAGGTTTTCTTTGCGCGGGCGCTTTGAATCTTTATAAAGGCTGACGACCGGTATGCCGCTCGCCTCGTCGACGCCGTCCGGAACCTGTTCGCCGGCCTGCGCCTCGCCATAGAAGCCATGCTCCGGCCCGAAGAGCCGCGCGAGGCGAGAACCTGTATGCTCGCAGGCGCGGG
>JBGSKZ010000481.1:0-1395 GCA_041741035.1 Treponematales bacterium | reverse complement strand
CTATGAGGCCAAGCGTATACCAAGCCTGTCCATGATCCATTGGGGCTCGGTATTCAGGCTGGATTTCAGCGAGGAGAGCGGTTTAGCGGCGCGCGGCGTCTACGAGGCGCTCGGGCGCGAGCTGGATAGCCATGAAGCCCTGCGCGGCTATGCCCTCAGCCTCTTAGGCGATGAGCGTATCCTTGAGCTTACGCTCCCGTTCGGCGCCAAGCGGGAAATCGGCCTGCAAGCCCTGTTCAAGCGCGCTGGCGACGGCGGGGAATTGCGCGACAGCGGCGTAAGGGTTCTGCGGCTTAAGCAGTACGCCAAGGACCCCGAAGGCAAGCCCGTATCGTATATGGCATTTTTTGGCATGGCCGAGTAGCGCGATCAGCGTATCCATTGGCTGTACGGACGAACCTTATAAGCGCGAATTGGTAGACAGAATATACATTATCGGAAGTAAAATCAGTCAGCGCATCTGGAGGCTCTAGGGCTCCCCCGCGGGAACTGGCGCCCTCAGTAGTCTATGGCTTGGATGCCAAGGCTCACCGCGTCGCTGTACAAGTCATTGAAACTGCCGTTCACGATATCGATACCGTAGCTGGCGGCAAAAAAATGCAGGTAATAGCGATCCGGATCAAGGTCCGCCGCGTTGCCCTGATAGTCGCTATCTTCATCCGCGGGGCGTATGGAAAAGCTGGTCTTTGCGTCGTTACTGCGTTCAAGCACGAGCGTTTCAGCGAGGGGCACGATAAAATCGTCGTCGAGTACCAGCGCTAGTTCGTTGCCCACGTCGGCGTCATAGCTCAGCTTAGCGGTGTAGCTTCCTAGGAAGGCTTTCTTAAGGCTCGGCGTATCCTGGTTCACGTTTAAGCGTTTGAATTTAAGGCCGCTGTCCGCTAATAGATAGCTTTTGATGGCGTCTCCAGGCAGGGCGTTAGCCAGGGCTTGTTTCGCGAGGAGTTTGTCCCTATCCGCGTTGGCGTCTTCTTCCATGGCGTATATCCTATAGAATACGTCAACGCCGTAGTAAAGCGCCGCATCGGGAGCTACGGGGGCCCTGAAAACCAGCGGGCTTATATATTCCGGCGGCGTGTCGAGCACGCTGACTATGTCTATGCCGCAGGACGATATAAGAGCCCCAAGGACTGCCGCGAACGCTAGCCAGCGTAGGCCTTTCGGCGTCGCCGGCCTACCCTCTATCACTTCTTCTTTCCCGCCACGCCGAGCACCGGCGGCTCTATGCTTTCCAGGCAATCGACGAGCTCGTAGATGACGACTGGCTTGTTCTTGCCCTTTACCCGTATGTTGTCCAGCTCGCGCACGATGAACTTATCCTTGACGAGGCCGTAAGTGTTCTCGCTTATGATGATGCCGGTGCCGTATTCCTTATTGGTGGATTCCAGTCGCGAG
>JBGSKZ010000480.1:0-1365 GCA_041741035.1 Treponematales bacterium | reverse complement strand
CTATGAGGCCAAGCGTATACCAAGCCTGTCCATGATCCATTGGGGCTCGGTATTCAGGCTGGATTTCAGCGAGGAGAGCGGTTTAGCGGCGCGCGGCGTCTACGAGGCGCTCGGGCGCGAGCTGGATAGCCATGAAGCCCTACGCGGCTATGCCCTCAGCCTTTTAGGAGATGAGCGTATACTTGAGCTTACGCTCCCGTTCGGCGCCAAGCGGGAAATCGGCCTGCAAGCGCTGTTCAAGCGCGCTGGCGACGGCGGGGAATTGCGCGACAGCGGCGTAAGGGTTCAGCGGCTTAAGCAGTACGCCAAGGACCCCGAAGGCAAGCCCGTATCGTATATGGCCTTTTTCGGCATGCCCGAGTAGCGCGCTCAGCGTATCCATTGGCTATAAGGACGAACTTTATAAGCGCGGATTGGTAGACAGAATATACATTATCGGAAGTAAAATCAGTCGTAAACTATTTCAAAAACGCCAAGGAATACAGCTTTACTATAAAGTGCTTTAATAATGGAAAAGTCTAAACCATAGCTAGCCACATACACCTGAATATAGAACTGGTTCATATTATCGTCGGCTTCGTTATATTCAAGGTCATCATCCTCTATCGATGGCGCGCCGGAAGAAAAGAGACGTAATCCGCTGTACGTATTCCTGTAAAAGTTATTGAGTACCGTAGCACTAGAATCTAACCTCTGCAATTCATTAGTGGCAAATGCTAACTCTACAATTTCAGGATCGATAGTATCAATTTCATTGAGTATCGGCGATGCGGTAGAAATACTTAGATTTTTAAAAATACCGATTCGTTTATAAGATAAACCATTGCTTCCTGTATTCAGGAGAACCGTCTCTATGACGTCTCCTATTACCGACGAAGAGTTATTCTGTAGGGTTTCAAACTTGGCTTTATCTAGTTCGGCATCAGCTTGAATCGAATAAATTCGATAAAAGTAGTCAATGCCATCATAGGAAGGATCTGGAAATGGCGGAGGACTAAAACTAGCTGCCCTTGAAGAAAATTGCACAGCGTTAATCGGAGGTGTAGTTAAGAAAGAAACCGTATCTAATCCACATGAAAAGATTAGAAATGAATATATTGTGCAGATAAGAGAAAGATAAAAAAAAGTTCTTCCCCTCGCCGGCCTACCCTCTATCACTTCTTCTTTCCCGCCACGCCGAGCACCGGCGGCTCTATGCTTTCCAGGCAATCGACGAGCTCGTAAATGACGACTGGCTTGTTCTTGCCCTTTACCCGTATGTTGTCCAGCTCGCGCACGATGAACTTATCCTTGACGAGGCCGTAAGTGTTCTCGCTTATGATGATGCCGGTGCCGTATTCCTTATTGGTGGATTCCAGTCGCGAG
>JBGSKZ010000479.1:0-2453 GCA_041741035.1 Treponematales bacterium | reverse complement strand
CAATCTCGTGGAGCATAAGGCCAAGAGCCTCATCGTGGGCATATTGCTCGCCCTGGGCGTCCTTATCCTGGTTTTAGGCAATTCCTTCCTGGACGCGTCCAAGCGCGGCATAGAAGCCTCCTTTACGGCCAACTACACCGCTGACGTGATTATAACCGGCAAGGCCGACGGCCCCGTGTCGCTCTTCGGCGTGCAGTCCATAGGCGGCCTTGAAGAGACGCCCATAGTGCCGGACTACGAAAAAGTCTTCGCCTACGCGGCCAGCCTTCAAGGCGTTGCGTCAATAACGGGCAGCGCGTCCAGCTTCGGTCTCATAACAAAGGACCAAGAGCGCCTAGAGGACATGGCGGAAGACGAGGACGACGAGGGCATGCGCGACGCCTTCGTCATGCTTTTCGGCGTGGATCCCCAGAATTATTGGACCGTATTCCCTGGCTTGGAAATCGTGCAGGGGGACCGCATACAGTCCGGCCAACCAGGCATCATGCTGGCGGAAGACCGCCTAGAGCGTATAGGCAAGCGGCTTAAGCGCACGCTTTCCGTGGGCGACGAGATCCTTATTCAAGGCATGGGCGCCACCGGCATACGGCTCCGCAGCGTGCCCATCGTGGGTACCTTCAGGCAAAAGTCCGAAGGCGCGGGCCCCGAACAGCTTTCCTATATCGATATAAGCACCCTGCGCGTGCTTGCGGGCATGACCGTAGGCGCGGGCGAAAACATCGAGCTTTCAAGCTCTGAGACCGAACTCCTGGCCATGGACGACCTTGATTCGCTCTTTACCGACGACTTCTTTTCTATAGAAGAGGGCGAGTCGAGCGCCGTGGTAGACTTTGACCTGGACGCCATACTGGGCGATACGAGCGCCCGCGAGCGCCTCAACGAGGCGGATACCGGCGCCTGGCATTCCTTACTGCTGCGCTTGGACGGCGGGCAGAACCCGCGCCTCGTGGCCGCCAAGCTTAACGCCTGGTTCGCCGCCGAGGGCATAGCCGCCGAGGCCGGCGATTGGCAGAAAGCAGCCGGGCCTTACGCCCAGTCGGTGGACGTGCTCCGCATAGTCTTTACCATAGCCGTAATCATCCTAGCCGTGGTAGCGGTGATCATCATCATGAATACCCTGGTGGTATCGGTGATAGAGCGCACCGGCGAGATAGGCACCATGCGCGCCTTAGGCGCCGGCAAGGGCTTCGTTCGCGCCATGTTCGCGGCAGAGACTACCGTACTGTCGCTGTCCTTCGGCATAGTCGGCATCATACTCTCGTTCATAACCGTGGGTATCTTGAACGCCATAGGCATAGAGGCCTCCAACCAGTTCTTCGAAATACTCTTCGGGGGCAAGGTTCTCAACGCCATAATAGACCCGCTTTCGGTACTGGCCTCTCTGGCCATCATCGTGGCGGTAGGACTGGCGGCCCACTTCTACCCCGTGGCCGTGGCCCTGCGCATACAGCCCGTGCGGGCCATGCAATCAGAATAGGAAGGCAGCATGAAAACTACCGCGAATATAGCCTTCAGGAACCTAAGCCGCCAGAAAAAGCGCAGCTTCCTCCTTGGAGGGGCCATAGCCTTCGGCGTTATGATCGTCACCCTTATCAACGGCTTCGCCGGCGCCTTCAGCGCCAACGTGTCGGAAAATTTCAGCCACCTCTTAGCCGGCCATGTATTCATAAGCGGCGCCGAGAAGAATGGCGACAACGAGCTATCGGTCATACGCGATGACGCAGCGCTCAGCGATGCCGTACGCAAGGCGGGCATACCCCTTACGTACCTGACCAGGAGATCCGAGTTCTCCGGCACCCTCATCTTCGAGGGCAAGAAGATACGCACCAACGTGGCGGGCGTGGAGCTGGCTACCGAGGCGTACCTCCGCGAGCGCCTCGTGCTCAAGGAAGGCAGCTGGGACAATGCCGCCGATCCCACGGCCCTCATACTCTCAGAGAAGATAGCCGAGCGGCTCAACGTGCAGGTGGGCGATCGCCTGCTTGTGCAGATGCAGACCGTGAACGGCCAGAACAACGTGGGCGAATTCCGCTTAGCCGGCATAAGCTACGACTCCGGCATCTTCGGCCAGCTCCTGTCCTATGCGGGCCTTGAATACGTGAACGAGCTTTTAGGGCTTAAGAGCGGCGAGTACCAGACCATGGGCATCATGCTAGACGCGCTTAAGAGTACCGAGCCCGCCGCTGACAAGCTCTACGCAGAGCTGTCCGCCTCCGTGTCCATGTTCGAGCGCGGCGAGAAAGACGAAAACGGCGCCCAGACCCCCTTCCAGGCGCTCATGCGCGAACAGAGCAAGGATGACTGGGAGGGCGTGCGCTACCGCCTCTTCACCATTACCGAGCTCCTCTCTCAGATAGAGCAGATCGTGGCCGCCCTGGACACGGCGGCCGGCGTCATACTCGTCGTGCTCTTCGTCATCATCATGGTGGGCATAGCCAATACCTTCAGCATGG
>JBGSKZ010000478.1:0-1676 GCA_041741035.1 Treponematales bacterium | reverse complement strand
CGTGGGCCTTGCGGAACGGCGCGGTCACCCTGGCGGCGGTATCGACGAGGCTCGCGGGCATGGGCCGCATGCTCACGACCATGGGTCCCGAGAAGATGCCGGCGGGCTTGCATTCGAGCTTCGTTACGTACATGGGCACGTTCCTTCCCAGCTCTATGTGGCGCACCGGAACGCCGTGGGCCAAGAGGGCGCTTTCAAAGGTAAAGGAACAGCCGAGCAGGAAGCTTACCATATCGGCGGAAAAAAGGCCGCGTATGTCATCCAGCTCCTCGCAGAGCTCGCCGCGGCGATGCACGCGGTAGCGGGGCAGCTGCGTGCGTAGGTCGGCCCCCGGCGCTGCCCAGGCCGGGGAATAGCCGCCGGGCTCGCATACGTCTATGACCGGGCAGGGCTTTTCGTTGCGTTGGCAGAAAAGGAGAAAGTCGAAGGCGTCGGCCTTGGGCAAGATGACCAGGTTGGCCTGCGCATAGCCGGGGGCCAGGCCGCTGGTCTGGCCCCGTATGGTACCCGCTTCGATAGCCGCGCGGATCTGCTTTGGCGTATCCACCGTTATAGCCCGCCCTCTACCAGTCGTCCGCGCCGAGCAGCAGGGCGCCGCTGCCCAGGGTAGCCGCCTTGGATCCGAAGAATTCGCCCAGCGGGCTGCCCGCGCTCGCCCAATTGAAGAGCTCCAGGGCTTCGCGCACGGCCGCCATGCCCATGGCCAGGCCGCGCGTATCGGCTTCGAAGCCGTGGAAAAAGTCGCCGCTTGCCCTGCCGTCCTTCAGCGTGCCCACGCCGGTACCCGCGTCGTGGTAGGCCTTGAGCTCTATGAGGCGGTAATAGGGCCTCTCGATAAGGAAAAGGCTCTTAAGGCAATCGAAGAGCACGGCGGCCACGGCCTTTTTCTCGGCGGTCCAGTCGCTGAAACGCGGCGCTTTGCCCGCCGCGCGCGCGTCTTTCCAAAGCTTGAGGGCGCTTTCCTGGCCCTTGAGCTTGGCGTAGGCCGCGTCGAAGGCGGCGCGATTGTCATCGATGGCTTTCGCGTAGGCCGAGCTGTAGTCGAGGGCCTGGCCCTTGAAAACGCTTATGGCGTCCTCGCGCCAGCCTGACCTGAAGGCGGAAGCTCCGGCAGGGTCTATGGACACGGTGTCCAGGCCCTCCCCGGCGCTCACGGTCACGGCCTTGTCTGAACGGGACACGGCGCTGGCGCCGTCGCTTGACTTTACCGCCACGGCGCCTTCGTTGGTGGTAACCAGGAGCGAGCCGTCCGGTATGGTATCCACGATGAACACGGTTCCGCGCACGCCCAATACCGCCCCGTCGGCTGCCACGTTGAAGGAGCCGTTGGCCAGCTTGTCCACTTTTATGGCAAGCGCGCCTGCCAGGAGCTGTATGACGGTCTTGCGCTCGTCACTGGACAGTTGCTTGGTATCGAAGTAAAAAGCGGTGTTTTCCGCCAGCTTGAGCTCGGCGCCGCCCGGGTAGCCCGCCGCCAGGTCTATGGTTGCGCGGCTCTTAGGGCCCGTCGCTATGACGTCGTACTGGCGCACAACGTCGCCTATATCTATGCGCTCCTTGGCGCCTCCGGCACGGTGCACGGTCAGTTCGCCTTCCGCGTATACCACTTCTCCGAGTTTGCGGGCTACGGGCGCGACGCCCGGGGCGGCGGCTTGGCCCACGGCCGGGGAAGGCGC
>JBGSKZ010000477.1:0-4598 GCA_041741035.1 Treponematales bacterium | reverse complement strand
GCTCATCGGGCGACCTGCGCAGGTCCTCGCCCTCGGGCTTGCCAAGGCGCACCACGACCGGGCCGGAAAAGCTTCCCAGCTCCTCCCTCTGCAAAAGGGCCGCTATGCCGAACGCGAGAAAGAGCAGGGCATAGGCCGCGGCCACGATGCCAAGGGCAAGGAAGCGGCGCTTGCGATCCTCCGCCCGTACCCAGGCTAGTCGGGCATCCGTCACGGAGAGGCCTTTGGCGGCCGCGTGGCCAAGCCCACGGCGTCTATGCCGTTCTTGCGCAGGGCGTCCAAAAGTCCTATGACCAGCTGGTAAGGCGCTTCGGCCCCTGCCTCGAGCGTGGACTGCACGTCCTCTACGCTTAAGCCCTCAAGCTCGCTACGGATGACCGCCTCCGCCCCTTCGCTGGTGGTACGAACCTTGTTTACGTAAATTTCGTCGTCGTTAAGCGCTATTATATTCAGCTCGGCCACGCTTACCGCCTCGGCCGTATAGGAATCCGGGAGGTCCAGGGCTATGCCCGGGGTGGTCTTAAAGGTGCTCGATATCATGAAAAAGATGACCAACTGAAATACCACGTCGATGAGGGGCGTAAGGTCCACGTTGGCCTGGGCCTTCAGCCTCCGCCCGAGTATCATCGCTTATCCTCCCCGCTCCGCAGGAGCGAAGTACGCTTGCCCGCGTTCACCATCAGGATGAGCGTATTCACCTGGTTTTCCATCTTTATAAGGATGAGGTTCACCTTGTTGACGAGCAGGTTGTAGAATATCACCGCTGGCACCGCCACGATGATACCCGCCGCGGTGGTGATGAGGGCCTCCGATACGCCCTTGGCCAGTATAGAGGGGTCGGCCACGGCGCCGAAGCGCCCGAGCACGCCGAAGGCCTTCATGGTGCCCGTTACGGTGCCGAGGAGCCCCAAGAGCGGCGATATATGCGCTATAGTGCCCAGGGCCGACACATTACGCTCAAGCTGCGGTATTTCCTGGCTGGAGGCGTCCTTGAGCACTTCTTTCTGCACCGTTTCAGGATAGGAGCGGTGCTCTATGCCGACCTTGATGAGCGCGGACAGGGGAGAGAGGTTATTGTCGCAAATAGACAGCGCTTCCTCATAATGGCCTTTCGACACGGAGGCCTTTATTCTCGCGAAGAGCTTTTCCTCGTCGACGCTAATGCGCTTGAAGTAGAGGAGCCGCTCGATGATGATGGCCGCGCCCACCACCGAAAGCGCCATGATTATCCATAGGACTACGCCGCCCTTTACGATCATATCAAACATTGTTCCTCCATAAATCGGCGCCGGCCCTGAGGGCCGAGGCATCGCAGCTAAAAAAAACGCGCCAAGCTAAGGATACACCTTAGCAGGCGCGCATACAACTTTTGGCGGCGATTAGATAAATAAATGATCGAATGCCGCAGCCCGATCAGACCCCCGACTTATATTTCTTGGCGAGGGCGGCCACGTCGAGGATCAGGGCTATGCCGCCATCCGCGAGTATCGCCGCGCCGGATACTCCGCTGGCGAAGCGCGCTATCTCGCCTATGGGCTTGATGACCGTCTGGTAGCCGCCGAGCACCTGGTCAAAGCCCAGCGCTATCTTGGAATCGAATACGCTGACTATTACCACTTCCTCTCGCGGCGGAGGGGGCTCGTCCTCGCCGAACAGGTCGCGCGATGACGCGTAGGGCAGGAATTCCTCGCCCTGGGTAATAATACGCTCCGGATCCTTAGGCCGCGGCCGGTCAAAGCAGGAATCCACGGAGGACAGCGGAATGACGAAGTTGCGCTTGCCGGAACGCACCAGGAAACCGTCGATAATTGCCAGCGTAAGGGGTATGTCCAGGATGAACTCGGTGCCTTTGCCCGCCTGGCTCGCCACGCTCAGCGTGCCTCCGAGCTGGTCTATGGCCGTCTTTACCACGTCCAGGCCCACGCCCCGGCCCGATACGTTCGATACGGCGGCGGCGGTGGAGAAGCCGGGCAGGAAGATCATCTGCTCGATTTCTTCGCCACTGGGCTTGGCTTCGGCGCCGATGAGGCCGCGCTCGACGGCCCGCCTCAGTATCTTCTCGTGGTTGAGGCCGGCCCCGTCCTCCTGCACGGTTATACGAACGAAGGCCCCGGCGTGCACGGCCGAAAGCTTGATGACGCCTTCCCGCGTCTTTCCTCGCCGCTCCCGCTCATCGGGGCTCTCGAGCCCATGGTCCGCCGCATTGCGCACTAAATGCATGACCGGGTCCGCAAGCGCGTCGATGACCGATTTATCGATCTCCGTCTCGCCGCCCTCCACCCGCAATTCGATTTCCTTGCCCAGGGTCTTGGCCAGGTCGCGAACGAGGCGCTTGTACTTGGCAAAGAGCGTATCCACGGGCACGAGCCTGAGCTCCATAGACGTGGTTCGCAGTTCGGAGGCAAGTCGCTTCACGTAGTCGGTTATGCCGTGCACGTGGCGGTCGCTCAAATCCTTGACGGCTTGGGAAAGCTGGGCCTGCACGGTGACCAATTCGCCCACGAGATTTAGGAGCCCGTCCAGCTTATCGCTGCGTATGCGTATGGTCTTGCGATCGGTCTCTTCCTTAGCCGCCTGGGTCACGTTGCGCGCGTGCTGCTGCTCGAAGAGGGCGTCCTCCACCACCTTAGGCGGGGTGTCGAGCTCGGATACCAGTATCTCGCCTATGGGACGCTGCCTCGATAGCGCTTCCCGTATGCGCGTGTCGGAAAAATGCTTAGACGCGAGTATCTCGCCTAAGCGCTTAACCTCGTTGCCGTCCATGAATTCGTCGGGATCTATCTCCTCGACGCTATACTCCGACACGCCTTCCTCGAAGATAAACACTTCGCGAATAGAGGCTTCCGGCTCTGCGGTGGTCAGGAACAGGTCCCAGCCCAGGTAGCACAGCTCGGGATCGAGCTCGGACAGCCTGGGCACGGCCGCGCATTCGCTGCGGACGCTGGCCTTGCCCAGGGCCTTAAGCTCTCGTATCAGCGACTCCGGCTTAACGCCGCGCTGGTAAGCGTCGCGCGAAGGCGTATAGCGCACGCGGTAGGTACGGACTTCGCCATCAACGCCCCGCTTAGGGCCTTGGGCGGCCGCCGGCTTCTTAGGCGCTTCCGCCTTGGCGTGCTGAGCGCTCAGCGCCGCCAGGACGCGTTTAAGCTCCTCCTCTTCGGCAGCCGAAGCGCTCGCGGGATCGTCGAGTAGCGTGCGCAGGTAATCGCGGGAGCGCAGCACCGCGTCGGTGAGCTCGGGCGGCGCGGGCATTTTAGCGCTCCTGAAGAAATCGAGGGCCGCCTCCACTTCATGGGCAAAGGCGCCGGCCGCGTCATAGCCGAACATGGAGGCCGCGCCTTTTATCGAATGAAGGGCGCGGAAAGCGGCGTTCATGGCTTCGACGTCGCCCGGGTCCTTCTCCAGCCGGAGCAGATGATCCTCGAGTCCGTCAAGCAGCTCCCGCGCCTCCTCCAGGAAGGTCTCGACGAGCTTATCGTTCATACCGCCTTCTTTCCGGAAGCTTTCCGCGTATGCTCATGGAATTTCTTAAAGGCGCAGGCATCGCAGGATACGTCGCAGCCGAGCATGGCCGAAAGGGCCCGTTCGCCCGAATCGCCGTCGAGCCGCGCGGCTATGCCCCGCTCCGCGGCTTCGGCGCTGAAGGCCAGAGCCAACTGGGCCAGCGACGAATCGGAGCGGCGTAGCTCGGAGAGGTCGAAGATAACCGTATCCTTGGCGCCCGCGCGGTCCAGCGCGGCGGCAAGCTCGGCCTTAATAGCCGCGGCCGCGTCCACGCAGGATTCCGGCGGGGCCTTTATCAGTAGTTCAGCCACGGCGCGCCCCCTCCGTCATGAAGAGCGTGTCGCGCGACGCCAATTCCTTCAGGTTCAGTACGGAATGCCGCACGCCGGACACGAAACAGAAGCCCTCGTAATAGCGCGATGCCGATTCGGGCAGGAAATCGGGCACCGCCGCCAACTGCGCATCCTCGAGCAAAATGACCTTTCCTATCCTATCCGCCTGCAAGCCGATAAAGGGCAAGAGCGTGCCATTGTCGATCTCGAAAATAATGATACCGCCCTCTTCGGCGGCGTCATCCCCGGAAAGCACGGTTATGTCGGCCGCCCCGCCCTCTCCAGTATTGGCATCGCTCAAGGACCGGCTTATGCGCTCGTCGTCAACCTTGGTGCGAGCCAGCGTTTCCCTCGGATCGAAGACGGGAACGACGTTGCCGCGAACGTTGGTAAGTCCCGTGACTATGGTGGCTGCGCGGGGCAGCGGCGTTATGGCCTGGGGGTCCAGCACGGAGTTTACGAATTCCACGCCTACGCCGTAATATCGGCCGTCCAGTTCAAAAGTCAGATATTGCTTCATCGTAACCCCCATAAGCCTATAGCTAAGCGCCTGCGCATAAACAGCCTTTAGAATTCCAGGAAATCGTCATCGCTGACCTTCTGGCCATGGTCTTTAGGGACGATAGAGGTCGAAGGCTTCTTAATAGCCACGCCGCCTTTGACAGGCTGAGGTTTCGCGCGCTCGGGCTTCAGGCCGTCCTGCTCAGCCGC
Organism: Treponematales bacterium; assembly: GCA_041741035.1. Classification (GTDB taxonomy): domain Bacteria; phylum Spirochaetota; class Spirochaetia; order Treponematales; family UBA12059; genus UBA5200. Next base: position 51 of record JBGSKZ010000477.1, on the reverse strand, counting down.
GGCGCTCGCTCCCGAGGCCGCCTGCCTGCCTTCCGGCAAGGGCTTCGCCCG
>JBGSKZ010000476.1:0-18685 GCA_041741035.1 Treponematales bacterium | reverse complement strand
TCTGGCCCCGGCGGCGACAGGGGCGGCCCGCGGGGTCCCCGGACTCCCGGACGCGGCCCCCGTGAAACGGGGACCCGCGACGCGGGCGCCCGCGAGGCGAGGAGCTAAACTATGCTTGCACCGAAACGAGTTAAGCACAGGAAGGTACAGCGCGGCCGGACCAAGGGCACTGCCCAGTCGGGAAACGCGATATCGTTCGGCGAGTTCGGCTTGATTTGCGAAGAGCCCATGTGGATAACCAACCGCCAGTTGGAAGCAGCCCGCGTGGCCCTGAACCGCTATATCAAGCGCGGCGGAAAGCTGTGGATCCGGATTTTCCCGGATAAGCCCTACAGCAAGAAGCCCCTCGAAGTACGCATGGGTAAAGGTAAAGGCGGCCCTGAGTGGTGGGTAGCCGTAGTAAAGCCGGGCACGGTCATGTTCGAGCTCTCGGGGGTTCCCAGGGAAACCGCGGCGGAGGCCATGCGCCTAGCCGGTTCCAAGCTCCCGATCAAGACGAAGTTCGTGGTCCGCGCCGATATGGAGATGGAGTGATCGAATGAAGAACTCGTTCAAGGAGCTTAAGCTCGACGAGCTCGTCGCCAAGCGCGAGGAGCTTAGGAAGAAGTACTTCGACCTTCGCTTCCAGATGGTAATCGGCCATGTCGACAATCCGCTGCAGAAGCGGAATCTGCGCAGGCAGATCGCCAGGCTGAATACCCTGGTCTGCCAGCGCGAACGGGCCGCCGTACGCGGCGAAGCCGCGAAAGCGTAACGGAGGAGCGGGACAATGGAAGCCAAGACTAAGAAAGACAAGCAGGTCCTGCAAGGCGTGGTGGTCAGCGACAAGATGGAAAAGACCATCGTCGTCGAGATCGTGACGCGCAAGCTGCACCCGCTCTACAAGAAGTACCTCACCCGGAGCAAGAAGGTGAAGGCACACGACGAGACCAACGACGCCAAGATGGGTGACACCGTACGCGTCGTCGAGACCAGGCCGCTGTCCAAGGACAAGCGCTGGCGCCTCGCCGAAATCGTAGAACGCGCGAAGTAAGGGCCGAGAGGAACGTCATGATACAGGTTGAATCCAGGCTGAACGTGGCCGATAACTCCGGCGCCAAGAACGTCCAGTGCATAAAAGTGCTGGGCGGTTCCAAGAGGCGCTATGCGTCGGTGGGAGATATCATCGTGGTTGCCGTGAAGAGCGTCATCCCGAACTCCGCCATAAAGAAGGGAACCGTAGAGAAGGCCGTTATCGTGCGGGTGCATAAAGAGTACCGGCGCCCCGACGGCACGTACATACGGTTCGATGACAATGCTTGCGTCATCATCGACGCGAACAAGAACCCCAAGGGTAAGCGCATCTTCGGACCGGTCGCTCGCGAGCTTCGCGACAAGGACTATATGAAGATCGTATCGCTCGCCCCCGAGGTTCTGTAAGGAGAGCGCGATGATCGACCAAAAGCATAGCACCAAGCTAAAGAAGGACGACACCGTGCAGGTCATCTCCGGCAAGGAGAGGGGCAAGCAGGGCAAGATCGTCAAAGTAGACCTTTCCAAAGGCCGCGCCATCGTGCAGGGCTTAAACATGGTCAAGAAGGCCATGCGCAAGAAATCCCAGAACGACCGCGGCGGCATTATCGAGCTCGAGGCGCCCATCCGCCTCTGCAATATGATGATCGTCTGCAAGAAATGCGGACCCACCAGGATAGGCTATAAAATCGAAGGCGACGCCAAGAAGCGCGTATGCCGCAAGTGCGGGGAGGCCCTCTGATGGCTCAGAAGAAGAACGCCTACGAACCGCGCCTTAAGAAGATTTACGCCGAGACCGTGGCTCCCGAGCTGATCAAGGAATTTTCCTATGAATCGGCCATGCAGGCGCCCCGCTTCGTCAAGGTGATAGTCTCCATGGGCGTAGGCGAGGCGAAGGAGAATAAGAAAATCCTGGACGCCGCAGTCAACGACATAGGCATCATTACCGGGCAGAAGGCCGTCAAGACCAAGGCCAGGAAGTCCATCGCCGTCTTCAAGATCCGCGAAGGCCAGGAAATCGGCTGTCGCGTGACCCTGAGGGGCGTGCAGATGTGGGAGTTCCTGGACAGGCTCATGAACGTAGCGCTGCCTCGCGTAAAGGACTTCCGCGGTGTTAATCCCAACGCCTTCGACGGCCACGGGAATTATTCCATGGGTCTTACCGAGCAGATCATCTTCCCGGAGATCGACTACGATAAGATTGAGAAGGTGATGGGCATGAACGTGGCCATCGTAACGACCGCCCGCACTGACAAGGAAGCCAAAAGCCTCCTTGGCAAAATGGGCATGCCGTTCAGGAAGTAAGGGAGAGACCATGGCCAGGAAAGCGATGATACTGAAGGCGCTGGCAAAGCCTAAGTATATGACCAGGCACGTCAACCGCTGCAAGATATGCGGTCGCCCACGGGGCTACATGCGCAAGTTCGACATGTGCCGTATTTGTTTCCGTAAGCTCGCGAGCGAGGGTTTCCTCCCGGGCGTTACCAAATCAAGCTGGTAGGAGGACTGGAATGAGCGTTTCCGATCCCATCTCCGACATGCTGACCAAGGTCCGCAATGCGAGCATGGCCCGCCACGAGAAAGTGGATATCCCTACCTCGCGCTTGAAGCTCGAGATTGTGAAGATCCTCAAGACCGAGGGCTATATTAAGAACTTTAAGAAGATCGTCCAGGAAGGCACCAACTTCATCAGGGTGTTCTTGAAGTACGACGAGAATGAGCAGCCGATACTGCACGGCATCGAGAAGGTATCCAAGCCCGGGCGCCGGGTATACACCGGTTACAAGACCCTTCCCAGGGTCCGCAACGGCTATGGTACCGTCATCGTATCGACTTCTGACGGTGTAACGACCGGCAAGAAGGCCGCCGAGAAGAAGATCGGTGGCGAGCTCATCTGTACCGTTTGGTAAAAGAGGGGAACCGCCATGTCGAGGATAGGCTATAAGCCAATAACCGTACCGAAGGGCGTCAAGATCGCCGTACAGGGGAATAAGGTAAACGTGGAAGGCCCGAAGGGCAAGCTCGAGCAAGAGCTCGCCACGAAGCTCGTGACCGTCAGCGTAAAGGACGACATCGTCAACGTTGACCGGGCTAACGACGAGAAGCAGACGAAGGCTTTCCACGGCCTCTATCGCAAGCTGATCGATAACATGGTAGTCGGCGTTTCCGAGGGCTTCAAGAAGGCCCTGGTGGTAAACGGCGTAGGCTACAAGGCCGAGGTCCAGGGCCCGCTCCTGGTGCTCAGCCTCGGTTATTCCAGCGATGTGTACGTAGGCATACCCCAGGGTATATCTGTAGCCATTGAGGGAAACAACCAGAAGATCGTCGTGTCCGGTATCGACAGGCATCTCGTGGGCAAGTTCGCCTCCGAAGTAAGAAGCCTCCGTAAGCCTGAGCCCTATAAAGGCAAGGGTATACGGTATGAGACCGAGACCATCCGCAAGAAGGTCGGCAAGACCGGCGTGAAGTAAGGGACGACCATGAGCACGAAAGAACTGTCAGAGAAGATACGCAGGCGGGGGGCTCGCAAGGTCCACGTACGCAAGTATATATCCGGTACGGCCGAGCGCCCGAGGCTCGCCGTATTCAAGTCCAACCGCTACCTCTACGTACAGGTGATCGACGACGCCGTGGGCAATACCCTGGCTTCCGCCAGCACCCTGGAAGAGGCGCTCAAGGGCGTCAAGGCTACCGTAGAGGGTGGCGCAAAGCTGGGCGAGCTCATAGGAGCGCGCCTTAAGGAAAAGAATATTGGATCCGTGGTCTTTGACCGTAACGGATACAAGTACCACGGCGTCGTTAAAGCTATCGCCGACGGAACCCGGAAGGCCGGGATTACATTCTAGGGGGAACATGTGGATAGGAGAGACAGGGACGATAGGTCCCGTGATATCTACATCGAGAAGCTCGTCAAGCTGAATCGAACCGCAAAGGTCGTGAAGGGCGGACGCAGGTTCTCCTTCTCGGCTCTTACCGTGGTGGGCGATAGGACCGGCAACGTCGGTTACGGCTTCGGCAAGGCTAACGATGTAACCGAGGCCATTCGCAAGAGCATTGAGAAGGCCAAGAGGAGCATGATCAAGCTCCCCGTCAAGAACGGCACTATTCCCCACGATATGGTGGGCGAATTCAAGGCCTCGAGGGTGATCATGAAGCCCGCCTGCCCGGGTTCCGGCATCATAGCCGGCGGCGCCGTGCGCGCCATTATGGAAGCCGGCGGCGTCAGCGATATCCTCGCCAAGACGGTGGGCAGCAGGACCTCTATAAACGTGATCCGCGCTGTATTCAACGGTATCGAGAGTATAATGGACGCCCGCGTCGTGGCTCATAACCGCGGCAAGGCGCTCAAGGACATGTGGGGTTAATGCCATGGCCGACAAGATAGAGATTAAGCTGGTAAGAAGCACCATAGGCCGCAAGCCCGTTCAGCGGGCCACCGTGCGCGCCTTGGGCCTTCGCAAGATCAGCTCCGTAACCGTGAAGGAAGCGACTCCCGCCGTGCTCGGCATGGTGGCCGCCGTTTCTCATCTTGTAGAGGTGCGACCCTACGCGGAACCAAAGGAGAAGAAATAATGTCGGACTTCGACCTTCATCCCCCCGCCGGCGCTACGCACAGGAAAAAGATCGTAGGCCGCGGCCAGGGCTCCGGCCTCGGCACCACGGCGGGCAAGGGCAATAAGGGACAGCAGTCCCGCTCTGGCGGCAAGACCTATCCCGGCTTCGAGGGCGGCCAGATGCCCCTGTACCGGCGCATAGCCATGCGGGGCTTCAATAACAAGAACTTCAGGATCGACTATCAGATCGTGAACCTGGGCGCTATAGACGATCACTTCGTCGACGGCGAAATCGTCAGCCTCGAGAACCTCATGGCGAAGGGCCTTGTCCGCAAGGCCAGCATGCCCGTGAAGGTGCTCGGCGACGGTCGCATAGCCAAGGCGCTTACCTTCGTCGTTGACAAGGTTTCCGCATCGGCCAAGGCCAAGATCGAAAAGGCCGGCGGCAAGGTGGAGACCCCCTAATCAGGGGTTCATCCGAAAGAAAGAAGGTAGCGACCAATGGCAGGCAACGCGTTAGTAGATGTGTTCCGCATCAAAGAGCTTCGAGAACGCATACTCTATACGGTCACCTGGCTGGTGGTGTTCAGGATCGGCGCATTTCTGCCGATTCCGGGCATCAACGCCGGTGCACTCAAGGACTACTTCGCCTCGGTGAGCTCCCAGGGCGGCATAACCGATTACCTGGACTTCTTCGCCGGCGGCGCATTCAAGAATTTCTCGGTGTTCATGCTGGGCGTCATGCCCTACATATCCACCCAGATCATCATGCAGCTCCTCCTGGTTGTGTTCCCTTCCATGAAGAAGGTAGCCGAGGAAGAGGGCGGACGGAAGAAGATAGCGCTCTGGACTCGCCTCGCGACCGTGGGCGTCGCGGTCATCCAGTCCTTCGCCTTGGTCGCGTACGCTAAGACTATAGCCAAGACCAATCCCGAAGTGCTGATGATCAACGAGACGGCATATACCCTGCTGGCCATCCTTACGGTAACCACGGGCACTATGTTTATCGTGTGGATAGGCGAGCAGATTACCAAGCGGGGCATAGGCAACGGCATATCGCTGCTCATCTTCGCCGGTATCGTGGCGCGGCTTCCCAACGCCCTGTACGCGCTGGTGCAGAAGATCATAGCCGGCGAGATCAACCCCGTGTTCGCCCTCGTGGTGCTCCTCCTCTTCGTGGTGGTGGTGGCGCTCGTGGTGTACGAGCAGCAGGGCCAGAGGAAGATCCCGGTCAATTACGCCAAGAGGGTGGTGGGAAGGAAGATGTACGGCGCTCAGAACACCTACATCCCCTTCAAGATCAACCCCTCCGGCGTCATACCCGTGATCTTCGCCTCCAGCCTGCTCACCTTCCCCCTGCAGATCGCCCAGAGCATGGGCGGCGGCGCTAAGTGGCTGCGCGATTTCGCGTTCTTCCTGCGCCCCGAGGGTTGGTGGTACAATATTTTCTATATACTCTTCATCGTGTTCTTCGCGTACTTCTACACGCAGGTATCCCTGAATCCTCAGGAAATCAGCAAGAACATACGCGAAAACGGCGGTTCCATACCCGGTATCCGCTCGGAGAAAATGGAAGAGTACCTGACGAAGATCCTGAACAGGATAGTATTGCCGGGCGCGCTGTACCTTGCCCTGATCGCCCTCATACCGACGGTCGTGCAGCGCATATTCAACTTTCCCAGCGAGTTGGCCTATCTCCTCGGCGGCACGTCCCTCTTGATCCTCGTCGGCGTAGACTTAGATACGATGTCCCAGATAGAAGCCCAGCTCAAGATGCATCATCACGATGGCTTGACCAAGCGCGGCCACATCAAGGGTAGGAATCTTTAACAGGTAGACGAGGGGCCCCGAAGCGTGGTACAAAGGCGTTTCGGGACCATACGGAGGAACGGCTATGAAGGTCAGGACTAGCGTTAAACGCATTTGCGATAAATGTAAGGTGATTAAGCGGAACGGTATCGTACGCATCATCTGCGAGAATCCTAAGCACAAGCAGAAGCAGGGATAAGGAGGCCGTATTCCATGGCACGTATAGCGGGAGTCGACCTCCCCAACAAGCACGTAGAGATCGCGCTCACCTATATCTACGGTATAGGCCGCACCAGCGCCCGCAAGATATGCGAAGCGGTGAAGGTAGATCCGATGCGGAGCATCAACGACCTCTCCAACGAGGAAGTGAACGAGCTCCGCAAGCTGATAGAGAACGATTACAAGGTTGAGGGCCGCCTCCGCACGGAGACTGCGCTCAACATCAAAAGGCTCATGGACATCGGCTGCTATCGGGGCCTCAGGCACCGCAGGGGCCTACCCGTACGCGGCCAGCGCACGAAGACCAACGCGCGCACCCGCAAGGGCAAGAAGAAGACCGTGGCCAACAAGAAAAAGGCCTAAGGGGGTAGATGTTCCATGGCTCAGGCTAAGAAACGTAAAGAGAAGAAGAGCGTATATGAAGGCAAGGTCTATATTCAGGCCACCTTCAATAATACCATCATCACCGTTACCGACCTTAACGGTAACGCGATTTCCTGGGGATCCTCCGGCGGTATGGGTTTTCGCGGCGCGAAGAAGTCCACCCCCTTTGCGGCCCAGTCCGTTACGGAGCAGGCAGTATCGAAGGCGCTCAGCGTAGGCCTTCGCGAAGTGCACGTGTACGTCAAAGGCCCCGGCGTAGGCCGCGAAAGCGCCATACGCCAGATCGGCGCCCTCGGGCTCCGCATCAGGAGCATCAGCGACGTTACGCCCATTCCGCACAACGGCTGCCGCCCCCGAAAAGCGCGCAGGATGTAAGGTAGGGGGAGAGAAAGAATGGCTCGTTATACAGGACCTCGGTGCCGCCTCTGCCGCACCGAAAACAAAAGGCTTTTCCTCAAGGGCGACAAGTGCAAGAGCGACAAGTGCCCCATCAACCGCAAGCGGCCCGCTCCCGGCAAGGATCCTAAGACCCGCGCCAAGAAGCAGTCCGAGTATGCCGTACAGCTCAGGGAAAAGCAGAAGCTCAAGAGGTCGTACGGCCTTATGGAGAAGCAGTTCCGCCTTACCTTCGAAAAGGCCCAGCGCCTTGCCGGAAAGACTGGCGAAAACCTGCTCATCCTCCTGGAGAGGCGCCTCGACAGCGTTACCTTCAGGCTGCGCTTCGCGACCAGCCGCTCGCAGGCTAGGCAGCTCGTGCTGCACGGCCACGTATTCGTAAACGGCAAGCGCGTGAACGTCCCTTCGTTCCAGGTCAAGCCCGGCGACACCATCGCCATACATCCTTCCTATAAGACCAACAAGGTGCTTATGTCCTCCCTCGCCGAGTACGAGAGGGCTGGCGTGGCCGCCTGGCTGTCTTTGGATGTGGACAAGGTGGAGGGCAAGTTCAATATGCTGCCGCAGCGCCAGGACATTACCGACATGGCGGATATACGCGAACAGCTCGTTGTTGAGCTCTATTCGAAGTAAGGAGTGGACATGGCGCGAAAAAACCTGCTCAAGGGCTTCAAGCGGCCGAAAGGCATTACCTACGAGCAGAGCGAGAGCTCTTCGGATTACGGCAAATTCATAGCCTATCCTTTCGAGCCTGGGTACGGAACGACCGTAGGCAATACCCTGCGCCGCATACTCCTGTCTTCGATCCAGGGCTACGCCATAAGCGCCGTTCGCATCACCAGGATAGGCGAGGACGGTTCGCAGCACGTGGTGTCATCCGAGTTCGAGACTATCCCCGGCGTGTCCGAGGATACGATCGAGCTCTTGAATAACCTCAAGCGCCTGCGCGTGCAGCTGCCTGACGATCAGGAGCAGGCCACCTTCGACTACGAATTCGTGGGGCCGGCCGATATAGACGGCTCGGAGCTCATGAAGGATAAGGCGCTTAAGGTGCTCAATCCTTCCATCAGGCTCATGAGCGTCGAGGCTGGCGTAAAGCTCGAGTTCGAGGTGCAGATAGACATGGGCCGCGGCTACGTGCCGAGCGAGATAAACGAGAAGTACGTGGACGTCGTCGGCACTATACCGATGGACGCCATCTTCTCGCCCGTCACCAAGGTGCGCTATGCCGTGGAACCCACGCGCGTAGGCCATCGCTCCGATTACGATAAGCTCGTGCTGGAAGTATGGACCGACGGCACGCTTCGCCCCGAGGACGCCCTCGCCGAAGCCGCTAAGATCGCCAAGGACCATTTCTCCATCTTCGTCAATTTCGACGAGGGCGAGATGGGCGCCGACGAGGAAAGCGACGAAATAGACGAGCGCATACACCAGATACTGGCCACCCCGGTGGAAGAGCTGGAACTGTCCGTCCGTTCGTCGAACTGCCTCAAGAACGCCAACATCAAGACCATAGGCGACCTTACCAAAAAGACCGAGGACGACATAGCTAAGACCAGGAACTTTGGCAAGAAGTCCCTGCAGGAGATCAAGGATCGCCTGAATGAGTGGAACCTAAACCTCGGATCCACAGATTACGCGGATCTCAGGGCACACCTGAAGTCCGAGAAGCAGAAGGAAGAAACCCATGAATCATAGGAAGGGCTTCAATAAGCTGAACCGGAACGCCTCGCACCGCAGGGCCCTGATCCGGAATATGGCTACCGTGCTTTTCAAGCATGAGCGCATCGAGACGACCAAGGCCAAGGCCCTGGAAGTACGCCGCCATGCCGAGAAGATGATCACCCGCGCCAAGGAAGACAGCGTGCATAACCGCCGCATCATTGGCGCCAAGATCAAGGACGAAGCCATATTGGCAAAGCTGTTTACCGACATCGGCCCCCGGATGAAAGAGCGCAAGGGCGGCTATACCCGCGTCCTTAAGCTCGGCTTCCGCGCCGGAGACGCCGCCGAGATGGTGGTGCTCGAGCTGGTGGACTACAAGCTTGAAGACGGCAAGAAAGACAGCAAGAAAACCGAGAAGGCCGACAAAGCCGACAAGGCCAAGAAAGCTGACGAAAAGGCTAAGACCAAGACTAAGGCCAAGGACAAGGTTGACCCCAGTTCCAAGACCAGGGCCACCGCCAAGGCTAAGCCCAAGGCCAAGGCCGAAGAAAAAGCGGCCGAGTAAGCCGAGAAGGAGCGAATATGTCCAAAGCCCATCGCGGTAAGGGTATCGCCGAGCTCGCCAAGGGCGGCCGCGGTACCTGCCCCATGTGCAAGCGCGACGGCGTCAAGCTGTTGTACGAGCAGGAATTAGAAGGCCAAAAGCAGAACATCTGCAAGATGTGCAAAGCCACTCTGGCAAACAAGAAGTAATAGACGGCGCTACGCTCTATACGGAAGGATCGCGTTAACGCGATCCTTTCTTTTTATCGGGAGAGGCCCACATGACCCGGGATTTATCGACCGCCCCAAAGCTCAAAGAGACCACGCTCGGCACCTTGTTCGGATTAGCCGCCTACGGCATGTGGGGGCTCTTTCCGCTGTATTGGAAAAGCCTTTCCGCGGTGCCGCCCGTCCAAATACTCGCCCATCGCATAGCCTGGGCCTTTGTCTTCACGCTTATCCTCGCCATAGCCCTCAAGAAGGCTTCCGCTTTCAAGGAACTCCTGCGAAACCCGAGGCGTATTCTGGCCACCGTGGCCGCGGGCCTGCTAATCAGCGTGAATTGGGGCATCTATATATGGGCGGTCAATATAGGCCAGATCGTGGAAACGAGCATAGGCTACTACCTTAATCCCCTCATATCGGTCGTGCTCGGGGCTACCGTGCTGAGGGAAAAGCTTGACCGGGGGATCATCGTGTCCTGCGCCATAGCGGGCCTGGGCATAGCCATCCTGACTATCTCGTACGGAAGGCTTCCCTGGATAGCACTATCGCTGGCCGCGAGCTTCTCGCTTTACGGGCTCATCAAGAAGATGACGGGCCTGGACGCGCTTACCGGGCTTACGGCCGAGACCGCGGTGGTCTTCCCCGTGGCCCTCGCTTATCTGTGGTTTGAACACGCAGGCGGCCGGGGCTCTTTCGGCGCGCTAGGCGGTCGCGAGACCACGCTACTCGCCCTGGCGGGCATCGTTACCGCCATACCGCTCCTGGCCTACGCCGCGGGCGTAAAGCGCATACCCCTCTGGCGCATGGGCTTTCTGCAGTACCTTTCCCCAACTTTACAGTTGCTTTTGGGCGTGCTCGTCTATGGCGAGACGGTAAGCGGCATACGCGGGGTGGCCTTCGGTTTCGTGCTCGCGGCCCTCGCCGTGTTCGTGCTTACGCGCTTTAAGAAGGCCGGCGCCGCCTAGCCGGCAAGGGAACCAATAAGGGCTTAAAGGCCGCAGATACCGTCTATGGCCGAAAGCTCTTCGGCGCTGAAGTTCGCGTTGCCCAGGATGCCTAGATTCTCCGCTATCTGTGAGGGCTTGGACGCTCCTATGAGCACGCTCGTGACCTCGCCGTCCTTGAGTACCCAGGACAGGGCCATCTGAGCCAGGCTTTGGCCGCGGGCTTTCGCGATCTCGGCCAAGGCGCGTATCTGCGAGAGCTTTTCCTCGCTGAGCTGCTCAGGCCTGAGGAAGGGGCCGTTCTTACCCGCGCGGCTATCCTCGGGTATGCCTTCAAGATAGCGCTCGGTGAGCAGGCCCTGGGCCAGGGGGCTGAAGGCAATGATGCCCAGCCCGCTTTCGGCGGCAACCCGCTTTAGGCCGTTGTTTTCAATGCCGCGGTCGAAGATGGAATAGCGGCTTTGGTTGATGACGAAGGGACAATTCATTGATCGCAAGAGCTCCATGGCCTTGAGCGTATGCGCTCCGTCGTAGTTGGATATGCCGGCGTAGAGCGCTTTCCCGTTCTTTACCGCCGTATCCAGGGCGCCCATGCTTTCTTCAAGCGGCGTGCCCGGGTCCATGCGGTGGTGGTAGAAGATGTCGACGTACTCTACGCCCATGCGTTTTAAGCTCTGGTCAAGGCTGGCAAGCAGGTATTTTCGGCTGCCCCAGTCGCCATAGGGGCCGGGCCACATGGTATAGCCGGCCTTGGTGCTTATGATAAGCTCGTCGCGGTAAGGCCCCAGCGTATCGCGCAGTATGCGCCCGAAATTCTCCTCGGCGCTGCCCGGCTCGGGTCCGTAGTTATTGGCCAGGTCGAAATGGGTAATGCCGCTATCGAAGGCGAGAGCGCACATGGCTTGCATGTTAGCGTAGTCGTCGCGGGTGCCGAAATTGTGCCAGAGCCCCAGCGAAAGCAGGGGCAGCTTGAGGCCGCTCGAGCCGCACTGCCGGTAACGCATGGCCTCGTAACGCGCCGGATTAGCTTTATATGGCATGGTAACGCTCCTCGCAGGGCTGGGAGATGCTTTCGCCGCGTCTAAAATATCGCGCGGTTGGATACGCCGGCCTAGTCGCGGACGCTCGCGACGGCGCCGTTCTTGATTACGATGCCGACTATGTTCATGCCGGTATTATACGCTAAATGCCTATACGAAGGCGCGTCGAGCAGGAGCAGGTCGGCTAGCTTGCCCGCTTCCACCGAGCCCCGGTCATGGGCCAGCCCCAACGCGGCCGCGCCGTTCAGGGTAAGGGCCGTAAGCGTGGCCTCCATGCTCATGCCCATGTAGAGCACGGCTATGCCCGCTATGAGGGCTATGGACTGGCTGTAGCAGGAGCCGGGGTTCAGGTCGCTGGCCAGGGCCACGGCGCAGCCGGCTTCCATCATGGCCTTGGCGTCCGCGTAGGGATCCCTCAGCACGAAGGCGGTAAGCGGCAGGCAGCTCGCCACCACGCCTGCCCGGGCCATGGCGGCAAGGTCGGCCGTATCGGCCTTCAAAAGATGATCGGCGCTCACGGCCTTAAGCTCGGCGGCCAGGCCCGCGCCACCAAGGCGGACTATCTCGTCCGCGTGTAGCTTTATGCCGAAACCCGCCGCGCGCGCCGCGAGCAGATAACGCCTGCTATCCTCAAGCTCGAACACGCCCTTTTCGCAAAACACGTCGCAAAAGCGGGCTATGCCCTGGGCCTTGACGGCGGGCAGCACTTCCTCGATGACATAGTCGGTATAGGCGGCGGGCCGGCCCTTGTATTCTTGGGGTATGGAATGCATGCCCATGAAGGTGGGCACGATATCCACCGGCTGCAGGGCGTCGAGCCTGTCCATGGCCTCGAGTTGGCGGAGCTCGGTATCCCTGTCTAGGCCGTAGCCGGATTTGCCCTCCACCGTGGTCACGCCGAGCTCGAGCATGCGCTCAAGCCTGAGCGCGCCGGCGGCCATGAGCCCTTCCACGCTCGTGGCGCGCGTGGCCCGCACGCTCGTGGCTATGCCGCCGCCGCGCTCGTGTATTTCCATATAGGGCATACCGCCCGCGCGCCAGAGGAATTCCTCGTCTCGGTAGCCGCCGAACACGAAGTGGGTATGGGAATCCACGAAGCCAGGCACGAGGGCGCGGCCTTTAGCGTCGAGCGCCTCCGGCTTTGGCCCCTCGAAGAGCGGTAGCTCGGCTTCGGGGCCGGCCCAGGCTATACGGTCAACGTTTATGGCCACCGCCGCGTTTTTTACGACGCGGACGCCTTCCATGTCCGCTCCCCGCAGGGCCGTAGAGCCCAGGGGGGTAGCCAACTCGCCAATATTGCGTATGACCAGCGTAGCCTTCATGTTTGGCGCCTCTAAGCCTTGCGCCGGAAGAGGGGGTCTTTGCCTATGGTGCCTACCAGACCTTCGCGATAGGCTTTCGAGCGCACCAGCTCGAGCTTGGCCCGGGCCTGCTCAAGGTCATGCCGCGCCCGGGCGAGCTCCTTGGATTCGCGCCCCTCGGGATCGGCTAGGAAGCCCTCGAGGGCTGCCACGCCTTTCTCCAGGTGGTCGGCCGCGTAGGCGACGTAGCGGTCAAGGCGATCCGCGTACCAGTCCGACGAGAGCACGTAATCCCTGCTGAAGAGCCTGCGCAGCGCGGGGTCGTCCAATTTTTGGCCCTGGTAGCTGCCTTCGGCCATGATATGGAGTATGGCCTTGAGCGGCGGTATGGCCGATTCGACGGAGCCGTCGGCCAGGTAATCCTTGGCTACGCGTTCCTGGGCCTCGGCTATATTGAAGATGCCGTCGGCGAAGTAGTCCAGGCTCTGCAGCTCCGGCCGGAGCATCTCTTCGGGGAAGACGGCCGAAGGCGCGTCGAAGATACGGCCCAGGAAATGGGAGGCGAAGAGCGGCGTGATGCGCCAACCTAAGCGGCTGGCGGGCACGGTCCTGCCCTTGTATTCGAAGTCCTTTACCTGCTCCAGATAGCCGTTGGCTATCAGGAAGGCAGGCGTCCGCTCTTCGGGCGTTAGGCGCGCCCACAATTCCGGTATGAGCAGGGATATATCGTGGGCTACCTTGTACTTATGGCCAATGGAACCGGCGGCGCTCGAGAAGCCGTGATACTCGCCCAGTATGAAGCTCAAGAGCGCGTTATTGAGATCGGTGGTGGGCGGCAGGGCATTGAAGGGACCCTTGGTAAGCGCGCCTTCCGAGCCCGCCCCGGTGGTGGAGGGGCTCTTGCCGGTAAGCGAGCATACGAAGTCCATGAAGAGCTCGGGCAACTCCTGATAGTGTATGGGGCCGAATACGGCTAGCGGCCGTATGCCCGCGTCCGGCTGCGGCGGGTTGTTCCTGCGCCCGGGCAGCACGGCGCCCACGGGGTGGTGGATGGGCTCGTTGCCCGGTATGCGGCGGTACAGCCGCGGCCCCAAATCGGCCAGGTAGCGCTCTAGAGGCTTGGCGTAGTTGAGGTCCAACTGCAGGTAGCGCGGATTCTGGGAAGGCTTGCCGTCCACGATGCGCGGGCGGCTCGAGCATACGAAGTAGCGGAAGCGCTCGTCGGATTCCGCGCCCACGATCATGTCGCGCATGGGTTCGGTATACTCGGAGAGCTCTATGGAGCGCTCCACCATGGCGTTGGCGCTAGAGCGGCTTAAGGGCTCGAAGTTGGATATGAAGTTGTCCGCCCTGGCCATATCGAGCTCGGCCTGCTTGTCGTAGCCCCGATGTATGGCGTCGTCGGGCCGCTGGAAGAAGCGCGTCTCGCAGTTCTTGGTGAACTTGACCGAGGGGCCTACGTAGTCCGGCAGGCCCTTGATAGCGGCGCTCGGCACGAGCACCGAGGCGCTTATGTCGTCCTCCCACTGTATCTTCGCCGCGGGCATATAATCCTGGCGGAGCTTGTGTATGCTCCTCGCGCCTTCCGGCGTCCAGCCTACCCGCAGGAAGGAGCCCTGTACCGTCCGTCCCTCATACTTGACCACGTTGCCCGCCGCGCCGTTCACTACGTCGGTGTCGAAGTGGGACAGCCAGTCGCCGCCCCACTCGGGCTTATAGAAGCGCTTGACGAGGAAGACCAGGGCCTTTACGCGCTCGGGTATGGAAGAAAGCCAGGCGTTGTACTCGTCGTTGTACAGGGGCGAGGGCGAGAGGAGCTTGATGACGCTGCCCAGCGAGCGCTTCGTAGTCAGTATGGCCCGGCTGGCCTTGCCGTGGTTCTCCTTGGGATCCTTGAAGCGATGGCCGTAGTCGTAGTCTATGACGGCTTTTACCTCGGCCATGTCGGCGGCGAAATCGCCGGCGACGATGGGCGCGTAGGTTATGGCGTCCCACAGGCTCTTGGAAATTTCCGACTTGCCGCCCCCTGATACGGTGGAGGGCTTGTGGCAGAGCAGGCCTTCCGACTCGGTGCCGATGAGGCGCCAGGCGCCGGTGCTCAAGTGGCGGTCCATGCGCACGCGGAAGCCCGTGGGATGCACGTACACCTCGTTCGGGAGCACGCGCAGCTCGTGCTTCTCGCCATCCTTGGTCCAGCTGGCCTTCTGGCTTTCCAAGGATATGGTGGCGTCCTCGGGCAGGTAGACTATGGTGGGGAATACGCGGTCTATGGCGTAGCCCTCGGGGTGCAGCTCGATGCGGTCTCCCAGTATGCGCTGGAGATCCTCGAAGCTCTGCCCGCGGGAGCGCAGATTGGTGTCGGGCAGGAAGTTATTGCCCAGATTGAAGCTGGGTATGACCAGGGCGCCGCCCGCGTGCTCCTCTTCGGTGAGGCCAAGGAGATTGGAGGCGTAGGATATCTGCGTCTTGATTTCTTTCTTGGAATAGCCGAAGTAGTTATCGGCGATGACGGTGACGATGACGCCGCGCTCGTCGCGGGCGCAGATCTTGAAGGCCTTGCCTTCGTTGTAGAGCTCCTCGGGGTCCTTCCATGCCATGCCATCGGCCTTCTGGCGTTCCGTGGCGTCTTCCCAGCGGGGCAGGCCGAGCTCTTTCTTCTTGAGCTTGGTAAGGTGGGTGGCCAGGATGATGCAGCCCGTATGGCCGCTCCAGTGGAGCGGGTCGAGAGCGGCATCGTTCTCGGCGACATAAGGGTCTCCCGCATTGCCGAATATGCTTTCCACGAAATCGAGGTTGGCCGCCAGGGAGGCCGGCGCGAAGAAGCGCGTCTCCATGGCCAGCTCAGGCAGGTAGCCGGGCACGGCGGGCCGCACCATGGGGCGCAGGAGTAGCGACAGGAAGATCTTGGCCTGCTCGGGCTCTCCGGCGGTGAAGGGCAGCACCAGCATGTCCTCAGGCGGCTGGAAGGCGGCCTTTAAGAGGCGGGCGAAGGCGAGCTTCGGCACTTCCTTCTTGTCCAGGGGCACGGGCAGGCCCCCGTCGGCTATGTGGAACACGCCCTGGGTAGTTCGCCGGTCGTTGGCCGGGTTATGGAGTATGCCGTTGCGTATGCGGTAGGAAGAGAGGGTGGGGGACTTATACTCATGGGCCTCGGGCGGCAGGGACAGTTCCCTGGACATGCCGTAGCGGTCCAGCGTCAAGCTGCGCGTAGGCATGCGCGGCCTGTCCGACTCGGGCAGATCCGCGAGATAGGCGTCGAGGAAAGCCTGGATGCGGCTATCGGCCGGGGGCAGGTAGTCGGACAGCAGCCGGCTCTTCTCCCGGTAGTTGGCTATCATGTCGCTGGCCAGATCCAGGAAGGACGTTCCCTCCCGCGAATACACAGGAAGGCCGAGGCCCGCCAGCTTTAGGTTGATGTACGCGATGAGCCTGCCCCGCTCGGAAGGGGACAGGCGATCCAGCTTTATGCCGTGGTCTCTCTTTATGGACATCGAGCGCTCCTGAGCTGCGGCCTCCTGCAAGGGCGTTGGGGCTGGACGGGCCGCGTTGTGATTAACCAGCCGCCGGCAAGCGCCGGCGGCGTATCGTTATGGAAGCACTCTAATAAAAAACGGGAAAATATTCCAGGTTTACAGGCCCGCTTTGGCTTTTTCCTCTTTAGAAAGCGTTTCTTTCTTGGCTAAGGCGGCAAGAATTCCCTTCTCGTCGTAAAGCAGGAAGAGGGCGAGCCCTATGGCGCAGAATACCGCGGCCACGATGGCGGTAGCCCGTACGCCCATGGTGCCGGTAAGCGCTCCGCCCGAAGACAGGTCGGCTACCACTACCTCTCCCGCGGACGACAGGTCGGCCCCTATGAGCAGGAGGCTGGGTATGATGAGGCCCGCCACGGTCTGGCCGAGCTTGGACATGAAGGTGCGCGCCCCGAAGAAAATGCCGGCCTTGAAATCGCCGGTAAGGATACCGTCGGCCTCCGCTATGTCGGATACGATGGCATTCTGCACGATGCCGAATATGGCCAGGGGCACCGCCGCCATGATGACGACGATGAAGCCTTGCGCGGCGGCGGGCAGGGGGTACAGCCCTAGGAAGGACGCGTACACGAACACCGCGATGAACCAGCCGAAGGCCACCGTGAGCAGGAGCTTCTTGCCGAGCTTGCGCGCGATAACGTTGACCGGCACGTAGAACACGAAGGACAAGAGGAACATGACCATGACCAGGGTGGAATTAAATTCCTTGGGCAGCTTGAGCAATACCGTCACGAAGTATACCAGCACCGTATTGATGATGGTAATGGACACCCAGTAGGCCAGGTCCGAGAGCGTGAAGGTGAGGAAATTGCGGTTCTTGAACGCGTTTTTGAGCGAGGAGAATATGGACCCCTTGGATACGTTGGGCTCCGCGTATTTTTTCTCATCCACGAAGACGATGGGCAGCAGCATGAATACGAAGGCCACGCCCGCGTATATCCAAATGACCGTCTGAAAGGCCGCCGCCGGCGCCATGCCGCCGCGCTCGAACATGCCCTGAAAAAGCTCTACCTGGGAGCCTACCATGGTGCCCAAGGCCCAGGTTATCGATATGAGGGTGGAGAGCTGCAGGCGCTCATCGGGCGAATGGCCTATCTCGGGCAGGAGCGCGAAGAAGGGCGTTACGTACATGGTCATGAACCAGTAGAAGAAAAATACCGTGGTGAAGAGCCATACGGTATTCAAGGCGCTTATGCCGGCATTGGGCGGCATGAATACCAGGCCGGACAGGAGCGCGAAGGGCAATACGGATATGGCCATAAAAGAGCGGCGCTTACCGAGCTTCATGGTGGAGCGGTCGGAAAGGCCCGCTATAAGCGGGTCGGTAATGGCGTCGAAGAGCCTGCCGGCGGCGAACACTAGCCCTATGATGGTAAGGCCGAAGAGCACGGTACCGCCTGAGCGTATGAGTGGCAGCACGTTTTCCTGTATGACGAAGGGGCCGAAGCGCACGCCGGGCGGGGGCAGATAGAAGTATACGAGTTTGGAGCCTACGGCGAAACTGGCCAGCGACCAGCCGAATTGGCCGAGCGCGTACATCCATTTTTTCCAAAGGGGCAGGGTAAGCGCGTTCTGTGGCATTTACTTTCCTTTCATAAAGAAAAAAACTAATGGCTAGGATTCTATGCCCGAAGAGCCGGTTCGGGCAAGGATAATCAACCCCTATATTCGATGGAAAAGGCGCGCTATTATGCTTCCATGGCTAAAGAAGAGCTTGGCACGGTGCTGGATTACATACTCAATAAGGCCGACGAGGCCGAATTCGAAGTGATAGTCAAAGCCTGCGAACGCAGGCGTCAGGATATAGGCCGCTATGCCAAGCTTGGCGGCATGAGCCCAGGCGCCCTGGCCGGGCAGCTGGCGGACAGCGTGAAAGAAGGCCTGTCCGTCAGCATGGACGGCATACGCCAGACCGTGCGCGGTTTCGTCGTCGATATCATACGGCAGGAAGCGCCCGAGGCTAGCGAAGAGGATATAGCCAAGCTTCTGGAGCATTACCTGCCTGAACGCGGGTCCGAGCCGGACCGGCCCGGCTCGCCCGGCCTGGTGGACGTCGACGCGGCG
>JBGSKZ010000475.1:0-9877 GCA_041741035.1 Treponematales bacterium | reverse complement strand
GCAGTCGAAGAAGAGTAGCTAGGGCGGCTAGGGCGAATACCCTGCTTCGTATCCTTCCTTGGCAAATGGCGTAATAGGGTATAATCTTACAATCGCACCATGTAAGGCCATCCTTTTGAATTACTTCCAAGGAGGTCTTTTATGCGGACAAGTAAAGCGTTATGGACTGTATTCGCGATCCTGCTCTGCGCCGCGTTAATGCCGGCTAGCGCTCAGAAAATGGACAGGTCTTTGACTCTGCGCTTGGGCATACCTACGGACACCCTGGTTAATATCGAGGACTTGTATTACTGGGGACTTGCCGCCGAACTAGGCTTTTCGGTCCAGGCGAACCCATGGCTGGTCGTGGGAGGTATGGCGAATTTCGGCTGGTCCTTCGGGAAATCGCCCTTTGTGCCGGAAGATAAGCTTCAAGCCGGGGCGGCCTTGAGGCTCGGCTATGGCCGCCTGGACGGGTTTTCGGCATCCTTGCTCGGCGGCGTCGTTTTTTTTATCGAAGAGGATGGACTCGTTATACCTTGCCTGGGTATAGAGCTCGGCTATAAGCGTTTGAGCCTGGGCTTGTCCACCGCCTCGCTAAGCCTTGGCATGAATCTGGCTATGTAGCCGAGAGGGCCAGCTTTTCAGCTCGGCAGCCCGGGCGGCGGCGCCCCGCCGACTTTAAGGTCGACGGGGCGTTTTGCTATTTGGCTATGAGGCGGTTGAGCCGCGCCACGAAATCGGCGGGATCCTTGAGCTGGCTGCCCTCGACGAGCAGGGCCTGGGAAAGGAGCACGAAGGCAACGTCCGCTATCCGAGCTTCGTCGCCTTCTTCGACGAGGCCGAGTACGAGGGGATGGTCCCCGTTCACCTCGAGTATGGGCTTAACGTCCACGCCGGCGTCGCGCCCCATGCTTTTCATGAACTGCATCATCTGCATGGAGGGGTCGTTCTCGTCAACAACTATGCAGGAAGGGCTCTCCGAAAGGCGAGAGGATAGTTTTACGTCCTTTACCTGCTCGCCGAGGGCTTTCTTGAGCTTGTCTACGACGGGGGCAAGGTTCTTTTCCTTCTTCTCGTCTTTCTTGCCCTCGAATTCCTTCTCCGAGCCGGCGCGGTTTACGGCCTTGAATTCAAGCTCGCCGTACTTGCCGGCCATGGGCATGACGAGCTCGTCGATCTCGTCGGAGCAGAGCAGCACCTCTATGCCTTCTTTGCGGTACATCTCCAGGAGGGGAGACTTGCGCAGGCGCGCTTCCTGGTCGCCGCTTATGTAATATATAGCCTTCTGGCCGTCCTTCATGCGCGTCCTGTAATCGGCGAGGCTGGTCCAGCCGTCGGCGGCCGTGCTCTTGAAGCGCACGAGCTCCATGAGGGCTTCTTTGTTGGCATAGTCCGAATACAGGCCTTCCTTGAGCGGGCGGTTGAATTCGTCGGCGAACTTGCCGTAGCCCTGGGGGTCGCGGGCGGCATAGTCCTTAAGCTCCGACAGTACTTTCTTTACCGAGGCGTTGCGGATGTTGGCCATGACGCGGTTCTGCTGGAGTATCTCGCGCGATACGTTGAGGGGCAGATCCTCGGAGTCTATGACGCCGCGCAGGAAGCGCAGGTAGGGCGGAAGGAGCTCCTTGTCGTCGTCGGTGATAAACACGCGGCGCACATAGAGCTTTACGCCCGGCTTGTAATCCGCGTAGTAGAGGTCGAAGGGGGCCTTGGCGGGCACGTAGAAGAGGGTCGTATATTCCTGCGTGCCTTCGGCCTTGGTATGCATCCAGAGCAGGGGCTCTTCTTCAGAATCGGCTATATTCTTATAAAAATCTACGTAGTCTTCTTTGCTTAATTCGCTCTTGGCGCGGCTCCACAGCGCCTTGGCGCTGTTTATCTGCTCGTCCTTCTGCAGTTTCTTGCCGCTTTTCTTGCCTTTGTCGTCGTATTCCTCCTCCTCGTAAGCCAAGCGTATGGGAAAGGCCACGTGGTTGGAGTATTTCTTGACGAGTTCCTCGAGGCGCCAGCGGGAGAGATATTCGCGCCCGTCGTCGTTCATGGACAGGGTTATGGTGGCGCCGTGGCTTTCGCGGGCCGCGGGCTCGATGGCGTACGAGCCTTTGCCGTCGCTGGTCCAGAGCCATGCGCCTTCCTCGCCCGCCTTGCGCGTAAGGACGCTCACGCTATCGGCCACCATGTAGCTGGCGTAGAAGCCTACGCCGAATTGGCCTATCAAGTTGGAATCGCGGCGCTTGTCCTGGGACAGGGCGGAGAGGAAGCGCTTCGTCCCGGAGCGGGCTATGGTGCCGAGGTTTTCGACGAGCTCGGCTTCGTTCATGCCTATGCCGTTGTCCTCCAGGGTCAAGGTGCCGGCCGCCTGGTCGAAGCGTATTCGTATGAGCGGGTCGAAGGCTATGCCTTTGTAGGCATCGTCCGAGGCCGACAGGTAGCGGAGCTTATCGATGGCGTCCGAAGCGTTAGAAACGAGTTCCCGGAGGAATATTTCCCTATGGCTATACAGCGAATGGATGATGAGTTGCAGAAGTTCGTTTACTTCCGCCTGAAACTGGTGTGTGGACATGGATTTCTCCTGCGTGCTTATTGAAGAGTGTGCGGAGTTAAGATAACGACGAAACGCTCCTTAGGGCAAGGGCTTTAGCGTTTTACGGGGTAGTCGTACGCCGTCCATTGGGCGGCGAAACCCTTGAAGCCCAGATCGGCCGCCTTTTGGGCGTGGGCGTCGGCCGCGTCGCCGTAGTGCATAAGGAAGGTCTTTTCCCTGACGGCCGGGGGGAGCCCCGCGAGCTCTTCCAGCGAAGCGTGCACGCCGCCCTTGAAGAGCTGGCAGTCGTGGAATATCGCGTCGAGGCGGTAACGGTCCTGCAGGAAATCAATAAGCTCAGGATCGAAGCGGGTGTCGCTGGTGTAGGCTATGCGGTCATCGATTACCACGCCATAGCTTAAGGACGAGGAGCGCCAGGTTGGCGCGGAATCGGGTATATGCATGGTGCGGAACATGGCTAGCTTAATGCCGCCGAGCCTGGCCTCGCAGAGCTGCCTGTCCGCGCCCGGCACGGGCACGGGCTCTATGGCGTCCCAAAAGTCCTCGAAGCGCAGCAGGCGCCCGTCGTTGCGCTCGTTATAGGCGGCACCGCCCGCGAGGGATTTATTCCACAGGAAACGCCTGTAGCGCTCGGGCGCTATCATGGTGGTTTTCTGCCTGGCCATATAGCGGTTGAGGAGCATGACCTCTTCAAGGCCGCCCACGTGGTCGGCGTGGGAATGGGTGATGAGGTAATTGCGTATGGCGCTTACCGACAGGCCTAAATGAGAGAGCGCCTCAGGCGCCCGCGTGCCGCAGTCGATAAGCACATGGTCGGGGCCTTTGATGACGAGGAGGTTATTCTGATAATTCTTCTTGGTAAAGGCGCTGCCCGCGCCGACGAAGACGAGCCTGAGCTGCCCTTCGGTCTGCAGCGAAAGTGGCGGAGTCACGGATGCTAATGTATCGCGCTGAGTTGTTTCCATAGTCGACAAAACTATACAGTACTGTGAGCCGATTTTCCAAGAAAAGAGCCCTTTAGTCGGTTTTTTCTTGGTTTGACAGGCCGATAATCTACATGATATAGTCTTATGGATTGTACTATATGGGCTGGAGGCATGATTGTCGACCTTACGACGATATAAAGATCTGGAAAAGACGTTTACAAAACGCTTCGCACGCTTCGTGAGGGGCTTTTTTTCTTCTATCAGCGCCTTTTTCGGACGCTTGGCCAAGGCCGGCAGCCAGAAACTCACGATTATGCTCGTTCCCCATACGGAACGGCGCATTTTAAATTTGCAAATAAGCTTTTTCGGCCTCGCCTTGGTGCTGGTACTCCTGGTGGGGGGCGTGAGCGCGCTGAGCTTCGCCGCGTTGGATTACTCCGAAGCGTTATCAAAACTTGCCGGCAAAGCCGATAGCCTCAACGATACGCAAGGCCAGCTTGACGCTATGCGCGATACTTCCACGCGGCTCGTAAAGGCCGCGCGTTCCTTTCAGCTAGCCTTGGATTCCACGCTCGCGAAAATCGGCGCCAAGCCGAACGCGACCGCCAACGCCAGCCGCGACGGAGACCTTGCCGCGTTCTTCGAGCTCAGCGATACCGGTACCGGAAGCCTGCGCGAGGCGGCCGAGATAGACCGCGTCACGCGCTACCTGGAGCAGAGCGTGCAGCCCATACAGGAACTCGGCGAAATTATCGCCGCTCAGGGCGCTACGCTTACCGAGATCCCGAATCTATGGCCCGTAAAGGGCGGTATAGGCCATATATCCATGTACTACGGCCAGAACGAGAACCCTATCTACGGTTCCTGGTATATGCATAAAGGCATCGACATCTCCACCTTCCGCTCGGGAGACTCCATCCTTTCCACCGCCGACGGCAAAGTGGTTACCGTCGCCTACGACATAGGCCTGGGCAATTACGTTATCATAGAGCATAAATACGGCTTTCTTACGCGCTACGCCCACATGAAGGCCTCCAGGGTTCAGAAGGGGCAGGTAGTGCGACAGGGAGACGTCGTCGGCTATATCGGCAATACCGGATTGTCCACCGGTCCCCATCTGCATTACGAGATCCATTTAGGCACCGAAACCATAGATCCGCTTCAA
Source organism: Treponematales bacterium (assembly GCA_041741035.1). Lineage (GTDB taxonomy): Bacteria > Spirochaetota > Spirochaetia > Treponematales > UBA12059 > UBA5200. The sequence goes on along the minus strand of JBGSKZ010000475.1, from coordinate 5,259 downwards.
TTCCTCAAGAACCGCTCCGGCGCTTCTGCCTCGAATAAGTAAGCGGCCGGAGCATAAGCCGACCATGGCCGCAGCGAAAGACAGCCTAGTAAATACCATACTTGGACCCGATAGCTCTTTTAGGGGCGATGTGGTCGTGGACGGCTTCGTACGCGTGGACGGCGACTTTACCGGTTCGCTTCGGACGAGCGGCAAGCTCGTGGTCAGTTCCGACGCGCGCTGCAACGCCTCTCTGGTTGCCAGGTCCGCCGTCATAGGCGGAGTGGTGAGAGGCGACGTGTGCGTTACCGATAAGCTTACCCTGCTCGACGGCGGCATAATCGTGGGCAATGTGTTCGCGCCTTTTCTCGACGCCGAAGCGGAGATAATCATCCATGGCGACGTGGAGGTTTCCGGCAAGGCCGAAGGCGTCGAAGAGGCCATGCTGGCGTTTATGAAGCGCCATAATATGGGCATACGGCCCTGGGCGCTTGAAAGGCCTCGCGGGTGAAGCGGCGCCGTGGCTAAGATAGACGCGCCGGATAACTTGATAGCCGGGCTAGTGCCCGGGCTGACGGGACGCAGGGCCGAACGCAAGAAGGACGCGCCTAAGGCGGGCGCCTTCAGTTCCGCGCTGAAAAAGGCTGAAGAGTTTGAAGCTACGCCGGCGGCGCTGGCGCTGCCGTTTTCGGAGGGAGAAGCGTCCGAGCTTCTCGATGGGGTGCATGCGTTCGGCGAGGCGCTCAAGCGCGACGCGTCGACCGAGAATATCAAGAACTACAAAAAGGCCGTGCGCGATTTTGTCCACTACGTAGTCGAACGGGCCTACGCGGTGGAGGAGAAGGTATCCGGCGGGAATATTCTTAAGCGCAAGAAGTTCACGACCGTGGCCATCATAGACGAGAAACTGGAGCGGCTCGCCGCCGACGTGCTCTCGTCGCAACGCGACCGGCTGGATATATTGAAGCGCCTCGACGAGATACATGGCATGCTCGTTGACCTTTTGCGCTAGCCCGTCGACCTGGGTATTTTGAACCAGCCTTGAATGCGGCTGGGCTAGGAGCTGGATTTATGGACGATTACTCATATCAGGAAATGTCGGAGGAAGACCTCAGGCATCTCGAAGACGACCACGTGGAGCATCAGGAAGAAAAAGGCCAGAGCGCCGAGCTTCCGGATATACTCTACCGCATCAAGGCCGAGCCGTATAACGAAACCTATTTCGCCAGCTTCGATACGCCGCTCGAGGCCGGTAGCAAGGTGCTAGCCCCTACGCGCTATGGCCGCGATCTTTGTACCGTGCTCGGACGCGTAAGCTACCCCGGCTTCGTGCGCGCCGAGGAGATACTCAAGATAGAGCGCCTGGCTAACCAGGCGGACATAGACCGCAGGAACCAGGACAAGGAAAAGGAAAAGAAGGCCTACGAGCTCTGCCAAGAGAAGATCAAGGCGCATGCCCTGCCTATGAAGCTGGTGTTCGCCCATTATCTGCTCGACGATTCCAAGGTGCTCTTCTTCTTTACCGCCGATTCCCGCGTGGACTTCAGGGACCTCGTTAAAGACTTGGTGTCGGTGTTCAAGATGCGTATCGAGCTGCGCCAGATAGGCGTGCGCGACGAAGCGAGGGTCGTGGGCGGCTGCGGCGTCTGCGGCCGCGTGCTATGCTGCCATGGCGTTACCGATAAACTGGTGCCCGTTTCCATTAAGATGGCTAAAGACCAGAATCTGTCCTTGAATTCCCTTAAGATATCCGGCCCCTGCGGGCGTCTGCTCTGCTGTCTGGCCTACGAGTTCGGCTTCTATCGGGAGGCGCGCCGCGGCATGCCTAACGAAGGCACGCGCATACCCTACGACGGCACCATGCTCCGCGTTATCGAGGTGAACGTGCCCGCCGGCAGGCTACGGCTTTCCGGCGAGGATGGCCGTTACCTTGAAGCCAAGGCCGAGCGCTTCGTGCAGCGGGAGGGCAAATGGGCCTTGCTCGACGAGGAGCCTAAGTAGGGTTTCGACGAGCCGATGCAATGAAGAACGGGCGAACCTTTTGGGATTCGCCCGTTTCTTTATTCGGTGTAATCGCTGATTTCCAGCTCGAAGATGAGGAAGGCGTCCGGCGGGATGATGCCGTTGGCTCCGCCCGCGGAGCCATACGCGTATTCAGGCGGAATGGCCACGAGGCGCTTTTCGCCTTTTTTCATCTCCATGACCATGCGGTCCCAGCCCGGGATGACCTGGCCTGATCCCACCTCGAATTCTATGGGGCCTCCATGGAGCGAGGATTCGTCGAATACCTGGCCGTTGGATAGCATGCCTTTGTAGGAGACCTTGGCGAGCCAGAAGCGGCGTATGGTAGGCCCGGAGCCTTCCTTGAGCACCTGAACGAGAAAGCCATCCTCGCGGCGCCGCAATTCAGGCCAGCGGCCTAATATCTGCGTTATGTCGACTTCTTTCTGCGCCTGCTTTCGCTGAATTTGGGCAAAGGCGGCTTGCTCCAGGTACGCGTTCCACGCGGCCTGGTCCGCCTTGAACGACTGAGCCTCTTCCCCTATGCGCACTATGGTCACGCTCTTCATCACGTCGCCCTCGCGCATGGCCTTTACGGCTTTCATGCCTTCCACGACGCGGCCGAAGCTGGTGTATTTGCCATCAAGCGAGGGTATGGCTTCGATGGTGATATAAAACTGGCTGCCGTTGGTGTCCGGCGCGTACTTGGCCATGCCGAGCACGCCTGGCGCGTCGTGCTTGAGCCTCTCATGGTATTCGTCGGGGAAAATATATCCGGGACCGCCGGAACCGTCGCCGGCGGGGTCTCCCCCCTGAATCAGCAGGCCTTCCTGCACGCGGTGGAAGCTCAGCCCGTCGTAAAAGGGCTTGCCGAAGGTGGCGTCGAGGCTGCCTTCGGCCAGGCCTATGAAGTTCGCCACGGCGAGGGGGGCGTGCTCGTAGTCCAGGAAGGCGTATACGACGCCCTTCGTCGTATCGATGCGGGCGTATATGCCTGCCGGGAGCCTAGGCTCGCCGCCGCAGGAAACGGACAGCGCCATAGCAAGGGCCAGTAAGAGCAGGGCGGGGCGGGATCGGGTTTCCATTGCATCCTCCGAGTATCGAATCGGCCAAGGCGCCGCGGGCGCGGCCAGGCGCGGGAAGGATGCAAGGTTAGCATGGAAAACGCCGCGCGGACAAGCTTCGTAACGGGTACAAGCTTCGTAACACAGGTGGCGCGCCCCCGTTTCGTCGCGTATACTGTGCCCGGAGGGCAGTGCCATGTCTGAGGAAAGCTACCGAAGGCCAAGCTGGGATGAGTATTTTATGGAGGTTTGCGACGCCATAGCCAAGAGAGCCACCTGCGACCGCGGGCGTTCCGGCTGCGTCATAGCGCGCGACCACCAGATACTGGCCACCGGCTATGTCGGCGCGCCGTCGGGCCTGCCCCACTGCGACGAGGTGGGACATCAGCTTAAGCAGCTTATGCACGAGGATGGCAGCGTTACCAAGCATTGCGTCCGCACCGTGCACGCGGAGCAGAACGCCATCTGCCAGGCGGCGAGGCGGGGCATAGGCATAGGGGGCGCTACGCTCTATTGCCGCATGACCCCCTGCCGGGCCTGCGCCATGATGATCATCAACTGCGGCATCGTGCGCGTGGTATGCCAGAAAAAATACCATGACGGCGCGGAGAGCGAGGCCATGTTCGCCATGGCCGGCGTGGCCGTGGAATACGCGCAGGAGAGCGTGGAGCGTTACGATAACCAATAGGAATGGCCGCGCATAACGCGCCGCGCGCTTGAAGGCCGCGCGCTTTTACTGTACTTTGATCCGGTGAGCATACGCATAGTATACATAGCTGAGATAGTGGGACGGGCGGGGGTATTCGCCGTCAAGAAGATCCTTCCGGGCCTCCGCGAGCGCGAGCGCCCGGATCTGGTCATAGCGAACGGCAGCGGCACTACGGGCGGCACGGGCCTGGGCAAGGCGCACTCGGTGTACCTCCGCAAGCTGGGTATCGACATAATCACGACGGGCGAGGCCGCGTTTTACAAGAAAGACATCGTGGAGGCTTTCCCCAGCTCGCCTTGGCTGTTGCGGCCCGCCAACCATCCGCAGGGCGTGCCGGGCAGGGGCCTGCGCATACATAAGCTGCCGAACGCCAACGTGGCGGTCATACAGCTGCTGGGGCAGACGGGCTTCGGCCGCATCCATCTGGATAATCCCTTCCATATCCTCGACGCCATACTCAAGGATATCGGCCCGGAGCCAAGCGCCGTATTCCTAGAATTCCGCGCCGGCACCACCGCAGAGAAAAACGCCATGTTTCGCTACGCTGACGGTAGGGTATCGGCCGTCATAGGCTCGCATTCGCGTACCCTGAGCGCGGACGCGCAACTAGGCGAGGGCGGTACCGCCTTTATCACTGACGCGGGCATGACCGGCAGCGTTCAGTCGGTCTGCGGCATGGATGGGCCTACGAGGATACGGGAGTTCATGAGCGGCATCCCCGCATGGGCCAAGGACGCCACGCTCTCGCCCGAGCTGCAGGGCTGCGTACTGGAGCTTGGCGAGGACAGGAAGGCGCTTTCCATACGGCCGCTCCGCATAGCCTGTAAGGAGGAATTCCATGAGAGAGATGGGCATAGTAACTAAGATAGACGGCGCTACCGCGACCGTAAGCATAACGATGGGGGAAGCGTGCTCGAACTGTAACTCCAAGGGCGAATGCTCCGTGGTGGGAGCCAAGCTGGAGGCTGATCTGCCAGCCGGATCCGCCATAAAGCTAGGCGACATTGTGCAGATAGAACTGCCCCGCGGAGTACAGGCGGCGGCGCTGGCCTGGATAGTGCTCCTACCCCTTACGCTCTTCGGCGCCGGCTACGCCGCCGGCAGCGCCTTGGCGCCGGGTCAGGGCGAGGGGCTCCCGGCCTTATTGGGCCTTGGCGGCATAGCCCTAGGCCTGCTCGGCGCGGTGTTCGCCTCCAAGCGCGGCAGTCTCGGGCGCAAGCCCGCCATAACGCCGCTTGCCGCGGAATAAGGCTAGGCGGGGCGGTTTATCGCGGCCGCGCCGCTAGGTCGGCCTAGTCGAGCAGGAGCGCCGCGGCGAGCTTTTGCGCCGCGCTCTTGCCCGCCAGTTCCTCCACGAGGGCTATGGAGAATTCTCCAGCGCAGCCTGCAGCGGCGCCTGTTATTATGCGCCCGTCCCGCACCGTGCGCTCGGCCTTGTACTTGCCGCCCGGCACCGAGCCTTCCAGGCCCGGGTAACAGCAAAAGTCCTTGCCCTCAAGCAGGCCG
>JBGSKZ010000474.1:0-3510 GCA_041741035.1 Treponematales bacterium | reverse complement strand
GGCAACCTGGAAGGGCCCGTGTCGACGAGGGGGACGGGGAACCCCATCAAGAAATACCAGTTCAGGCATACGCCGGCCGTGCTCAAGGCCTTCGCCGACGCGGGCCTCGACCACGCGGCCTTCGCCAACAACCACACCCTGGATTTCGGCCTCGACGCCTTTTACGATACCCTCGACGCTATCGACGCCCTGGGCCTCGGACGCTCCGGGGCCGGGCGAAATATAGCCGAGGCATCCTCGCCGTATGAATTGGCCCTTAAGGGCCAGGACATCAGCGTATTCGCCATAGCCCGTTACCCGGTGGAGAGCCGGGGCTACTCGCCCGCCCACGCGGCCGCCGGCCCGGACGGCCCCGGCATACTGACCGATCCTGATTTGCTCCGACGGCGCGTCAGGGAAGAAGCCGAGCGCGGCCGCTTCGTCATCGTGATAGCCCACGCCGGCCACGAATACGTGCCGCGGCCCATACCCGAGATCAAGGCGCTCTACCGCTCCTTCGTGGACGCGGGGGCCGACCTCGTGCTGGGCGGGCATCCCCACGTATTGCAGGGCATGGAGAGCTATAAAGGCGCCACCATAGCCTATTCGCTGGGCAATTTTATCTTTATAGGCCTGAACGAAGACCCCCCCGCCCAGCGCTCGGGCATATTCTCCTTCGTCATAGACGGGGGCATCGTGCGCGGCTACAACTTTACCCCGGCTATCGCGGGCAACGAGCGCACCATGCTCGACCCCGGCGTCAAGGCGGCGGAGGCCTACTTTATGGCTCTGGTGAAGGGGCTAGCCGAGTAAGCGCGCTGAAAAAAAGGAGAGGAAGCCTTGATTATCGATCTTTGCGTATCCGGCCCCGAATACCGCGCGAGGGCCGCGCATATCCTTCGTGAAGCCTTCCGCGGCCGCGGCGCTGAGGCTTGGCCCAGCATGGATGCGGCGCGAGCCGAGGTGGAGGAGTGCTGCGCCGAGGGTTTCCTATGCCTGGGTTTGGCCGAGGGGGAAGGGGAAGCCGAGCGGCTCGCAGGCTGGGCGGGCTTGCGGCCTATGTATGAATATTGCTGGGAACTGCACCCGCTGGCCGTGTTGCCCGAGCGCCAGGGCAAAGGCGTGGGGCGGGCTTTGATGGAGGCCATAGAGCGGGCCGCCCTCAGTCGCGGGCTAAGGGGTATAGCCCTGGGGACCGACGACGAAAACGGCGAAACGAGCCTTGCCGGGCGCGATATCGCGCCTGCGCTCTTATTTGACGAAATCAAGGCGATAAAGAACCCCGGCCATCACCCGTACGGCTTTTACCAAGCCTGCGGCTACGCGATCGTAGGCGTCATACCCCATGCCAACGGCTTTGGCAAGCCCGATATCTGGATGTGGAAGGGGCTTACGCCAGGCGTTTCTTAAAGCTCCGTAGCGCTTTCGTCGGCTTGGTCTTCGCCTTCTGCTTCGTCGCCATCGTCCTCGTCCTCTGCGCCCAGCGCGTCCGGGTCTTCGCCGCGGGCTATGGCTTCCTTGCGGAGCTTCTTCTTGAGTTCTTTCTCTTCCTTCTTCTTCTTGCGCTCAAGCTCTTTCCGGCGCTTCTCGCTGTTGTAATTTGGTCTCAATGCAACCTTCTGGTAGGCGGGATATGTAGTAGTACTATAGCCTAAAATCGTGCGCAGTGTAAGCGGGCAAGGCGAAAAATAAGCAATAGCCGGCTGCTGCGCCGAAAGGCCCGCGCGTTAGGCCCTCGGGCGGCCTTGCCGCGGCCAAAAGAGCCCTATATACTGCCGGCTGGCCCCCCGGGGGTTATGAATCCGCTAAACTGAGGGACGCATGGACTTTTCTTTAGAGCGCATACTGTATTCCCTGCCGGCGGTACTGCTAGGCCTGACCGTGCACGAGTTTTCCCATGCCTACATGGCCATGAAGCTGGGCGACGGCACCGCCAAGGACGAGGGCCGGGTGAGCCTTAATCCCCTGCGTCACATCGATCCGCTGGGCTTTCTCTTCATCGTGCTCGTGGGCTTCGGCTGGGCTAAGCCCGTGCGCTTCAATCCCGAGAACCTGACGCATAAAAAGCGCGACCGCATACTCATAGCCCTGGCAGGCCCGCTGTCCAATCTGGCGCTCGGCGCGGCTGCCCTGCTTTCCTTGAAGCTGCTCCTGAGTCTTATCCAAGTCACTGACGGTTTCCTGGCTGAGCTGAGCTTAAACATGCTGCTGTATTGTGGCTACATCAATTTCGGCCTCTTCGTCTTCAATATGATACCCCTGCCTCCGCTCGACGGCAGCCATGTCCTCCTGCAGGGCATAAACCTCAAGCCGGAGCTGGAGCGGCGCGTCGTGCAATTCGGCTCCTACGCGCTTTTCGCCATCATCCTTGCCGAAAACCGGCTCGATATAGACTTGCTTCCCATAGGGCGGGCGGTCGACGCGCTGGTGGGCCTGTTTTTCTAGCTGAAGCAAGGAGCATAACGGTGAAACGCGGATCGATAATACTGGCGTCCCTGGCGAGCCTAGGCGGAAACTATATGGCCGACAGGCTGAGCAAGCTCCTCGCGCTGCGCTACCTTACGGAGGGCGAGCGCTTGAGCTTCTTAGGCGATACGGTCGTCATAACCCTGGCCAGCAATGAGGGGGCTTTCCTGAGCATGGGCGCCCTCTGGGCTCCCGCCCTCAAATATACGCTGCTCCTGGCCTTCCCCCTGCTAGCCTGCGCCTACGGCGTTTATTACCTGCTCTTTAAGGAAAAAAAGATGGCTAGGGCCGTACTCCTCGGCGCGGTCATAGGGGGAGGCTTCGGCAATCTCATAGACCGGCTGCTGAATGACTTCCGCGTAGTCGACTTCCTGAATTTCGGCATAGGCAGGCTTCGAACCGGCGTGCTCAACGTAGCCGACCTCTCGGTTACCTTCGGCGCTATAGCGTTGATCGTGTACGAGTACGCGGAAGACAGGCGCAAAGGCGCAAGCGGCGGCTGAGGCTCCCGGCCGCCGTGGCCTTCGCGCTAGTCGTGGTTCCCGGCTACGTGCCGACCGGGCATTGGAGCGGCAGTCATGGTTCCCGGCCGCGGACCGTCCCGGCCTTAGCGCGGCAAGGCGGGCCAGCCCTTAAGGAGCCGCCGCGCGGCTTTCCAATCCGGGCAGTGGCGTTCGACGAGGGCATAGAAGCCCTTGCCATGCGAGGGCTCTATTAAATGGGCAAGCTCATGGACGATCACGTAGTCGAGGCAGAGCGGCGGCACGCGCGCCAGGGACAGGCTGAATAGGAGGCGGCCGTCGCGAGGGTTGCAACTGCCCCAGCGGCCGCTCATCCTCCGCACGCTCCAGGACCCGGGCCGGACGCCGAGCTCCTGCCGCCTTTTCGCCAGGAGCGGTGGAATGAGTTCCAGCAAGCGCTCGCGATACCAGGATTCGAGCAGGCGGGCGCGCCCCGCCTCCGAACTCCCCGCGCGCAGGCTCATTTCCAGCGCGCCGTCTTCCCGTAAACGCAGCGAGCCGCGGGGCGCTCCTTCCTGAAGCGCGAGCGGATGGGCTTCGCCGC
>JBGSKZ010000473.1:0-7192 GCA_041741035.1 Treponematales bacterium | reverse complement strand
GCGCTTCCGGCGCAGGCGGCGCAGGCGTTCCAAACGCGTCCGGAGCTCCGGGCTCTCCGGACGCCGATAACGAGCTTCCTCCGCCGCGGTCTTTCGACCTGCGCGCGGAACTCGCTTACGCCGGCCTGCGCTTCAGGGATCCGCTCCTATTCGAGGGCTTCGCCGTCTTCATTTGGGAAGAGGAGCTCTTCCCCCTGTTGGGGCGAACGGGCCTCCTGCTCGTGGATTGCCGCGGCTTAGGCCTATGAAAGCGGGCGCGGCCGCGCTATAGTATGTACGATGAAAACGAAACTCGTCCTGGCCTTTGCCTGCCTCTGCGCCATGAGGGCGGGGGCCCTCGATTTCGATGCCGTCACCGGCAAATTCGGCGTCGCCATTATCAATATAGAGTTGCTTGATGAAACGGCGGCCAGCGCGCCTACGCCGGTAGTAAATACCCTCGGCGCGTCCTTCAATCTCCTCTTTTCCCCCGACTCGCCCTGGGCCTTCGCGCCCGCGCTGGACCTGCTATGGACCAACTATGAATGGTCGGCGGCCGATAACCGCGCCCTCCCCACGGAATCCGAACAAAATGGCCTTAACAATATCTTCATGCTGGGCTTCATGCTCGACGCGCCCGTAGTCCGGTCTTTCCGCTTCAGCGAGCGCCTCGGAGGCGCGGCGCAGGCGGGCTTGGCCTTTCTCGTGCGCCTGTCCTTCCCCGGCGACGCCCAAAACGCCGATTCCGAGGAGCTGCAAGCCAATATGGCTAAGGTATCGTCGTATTTCTGGGGCAAGGCTCGCTGGCTCTATCCGTCTTTCGGCCTGCGCATGGACGTCTTCCTGCAGGAAGGGTTCACTTTCGCGCTGGGGTTCCGCTATTTCCTACCCATTTTTAACGCCTGGACCGATGACGCGCCGTTTTTCGACCATGGCACCCTGCACATTACGCTCGGCATGAGGATAAGCGTTTAATGCAGGAAGCCGAAGGCGAGGCGGACGCGGTATTGCGCGTGGCCGCCGAGGCGGGCCGCATAGTCCTGGAGGCCGGAGGGGAAACCTATCGCGCCGAAGACCTGATAGGCGCCCTGGCTTCCGCCCTCGGCGCCCTCAATATAGAGAGCTTCGCCACGCCCACCGGCCTCATGGTATCCTGCGAGGATCAGTATGGCCGCCACCGCAGCCTTATTCGGCGCATACGCAAGCGGCAGATGAATCTCGACAAGATCGCGCGCGTGAATGCCCTGGCGCGGGAGGCCGTCGCGGGTAGCGTGGGCTTGGACGAGGCCGACAGGCGGCTCTGCGAGATAGACGTGCTTGGAGACTATGCCGCGCCCATCCCCGCCCTGGGAGCCGGCCTGGTGACCGGCTTTTTCTGCCTGCTCTTCGGCGGCTCGTGGAACGACGCGATCGTTGCCGGGCTTATAGGCCTATCCATGGGCAGGATAACCAGCTGGTTCGCCCAGATGCGCTTATCCGGTTTCTTCATCAACATAGCCGGCGGTTCCTTCGCCGCCCTCGTCGCGCTGGCCGCCGTGAGCGCGGGCGCGGCCTCGCATTTGGATACCGTCATCATAGGCGCCATCATGCTGCTCGTGCCCGGCGTCATGATCGTGAACGCCATACGCGACACGATAGCGGGCGACCTCGTGGCCGGTGTGGCGAGGGGGGCCGAGGCCTTTATATCCGCCGCCGGCATATCCATAGGCGTGGGCGTCATGCTCAAGCTCTGGGATTTAGCCGGAGGCGCGCTGTGAGCGGGAAACGGCTATGCTAGGGCTTGCGCTCGCCCTGCTCTGGGCCCTGCTCGCCACCCTGGGCTTCGGCCTGCTGTTCCGGGCGCCCCTTAGGGACCTGCCCTTCGCGGCGCTCGGCGGAGCCCTTGCCTGGGGAGCCTATTTGGGCATGCGGGCCCTTTCCGATTCGGAAGCCTTCTCCTATTTCGCCGCGAGCATAGCGGTGGGCCTGTACGCGGAAACCCTCGCCGGCCTGCTCAAGCGCCCCGCGGCCCTCTTCATACTCTGCTCGATAATACCGCTCGTGCCCGGCGGTGGCATGTACTACACCATGTTCTACGCCGTGTCCGGCAGGGCGGGCGAAGCCTCCAGCGCGCTCTTCGCCACGCTGAGCGCCGCCGGCGCCATAGCCGCTGGCCTTGCCGTCGCCTCCGCCATAGCCCGCATAGCATGGATGAATAAACCGCGGCCGCTCTTCGGCGGCAAGAAAGACTAAGCGCTATGGATCTAGTCATACCCTTCGATTCCGACCGCCCTACCCGGGCCGAGATACGCCTGGGAGCCCTGCGCAGGAACTTCCTCAAGGCCCGCACGCTCGCCGGAAGCGCCTTGGTGATGGCCGTGGTAAAGGCCGACGCCTACGGCCACGGGCTACTGCGGAGCGCCCGCGAGTTCCGCGACGCGGGAGCGGATTACCTGGGCGTGGCCCTGGTGGAGGAAGGCGCGTACCTCCGGGAGAACGGCGTGCGCCTGCCCATACTCGTGCTCGGGCCGCTGGCCCTCTCCCAGGCGGAACGCTTCATACGGAACGGCCTCGAAATAACCCTGCCCTCCATGGAAAAAGCCAAGGCGGTATCGGACGCCGCCCTGGCCTTAGGCCTCAAGGCGCGGGTGCACCTTAAGTTCGATACGGGCATGGGCCGTATAGGCGCGCAATGGGACCGGGATCCACTTGGCTTCTTTAAGGCGGTACAGGCCCTGCCCGGCCTAGCCATACGCGGGCTGTTCTCGCATTTCTCGTCGGCGGACGAGGACGCGGCCTACAGCGATGAGCAGGAGCGGCGCTTTAGGGAACTGCTCTCGCTTATCGAGCCGCGATGCGCCGAGCCGGTAATCGCGCATATGGCAAATTCCGCCGCATTAGCCGCGCGCCCGGGCTCGCGCTTCGGGATGGTACGGCCGGGCCTCATGCTCTACGGCTACGAGCCTTCGCCTTTCGCCCATACGGGCGTGGAGCCCGCCATGCGCCTGCTCTCTAAGGTAGCCTACTTTAAAAGCCTTGAAGCCGGCGCCAGGATAAGCTATGGGGGCCGCCACATTCTCGCTCGGGCCAGCCGTATCGCCACCGTGCCCATAGGCTACGCGGACGGGTATCCGCGGGGCTTAAGCGGCGTCGGCCGAGCGATAGTGCGCGGCAGGAGCTATCCCATCGCGGGAACGGTATGCATGGATCAGCTCATGCTGGACTTGGGCCCCGATGGCGAGGCTTACAACGGAGACGACGTATTGCTCTTCGGCCCCGGCGGAGACGGCCGAGGCGAAAGCGGCATAGCCCTGGGTGAGCTGTGCGATACCTTGGGCACCATACCTTACGAGCTCCTGTGCCGGGTAAGCGCCAGGGTGCCGCGCGTATACCTGGAGGATTGAACGCGAAGCCTACCCGGCTCGCGCCGGGCGTTTCCGCGGCGCCCCGGCCGGGTATCCGCGCCGCGCGCCTTCAAGGCAACAGGGACATAACGGCGAAGAAGTGCACTATCGTGCCCGCCGCCACGAACAGGTGCCATACGGGGTGAGACCAGCGCCAGCCCTTCATTACGTAAAAAAGCGCTCCGGCCGTGTACGCGATGCCGCCGGCCATAAGCAAAACCAGGGTATCGGCGCTTATGGCCTGCGTAAGTGGCTTCCACGCCAAGGTGACTATCCAGCCCATGGCTATATAAATTATGGCTGAAAGCGCTTTAGCCTTTCCTACCACGAAGGGCTCGATCGCTATGCCCAAGGCCGCGGCCCCCCACACCACGCCAAACACGAGCCAGCCCACGCTGGAGCGTAAGGCCACGAGCGCGAAAGGCGTGTAGCTGCCCGCTATAAGCAGGTAGATGGATATATGGTCGAGCAGCTTGAATACGCGCTTAGCCTTGGAAGCGGGGAAAGAATGATAGAGCGTGGACATCGTGTACAGCATGAGCGCGGATACGCCGAACAGGCTGAAAGACACGACATGCCAGGCATCGCCCCGCGTGGCGGAGGCCACGATAAGGATTACGAGGCCGGCTATGGAGAGCAGAGCGCCTACGCCATGCGTTATGGCATTGCTCAACTCGGCGGCAAAGGTATAGGACGGCGCGGCCGCGCCCGAGGAATCAGCATCGTTGTGCATGTGTGGTAAGAACCGCCTTTCAGAGGGTACAGAGCAATAGACGGAGTACGGGACCTTTGGTTGCGTATTCTTACCGTTTAACTAAAAAAAACGGAACGCCGGCCCTGGCGTTCCGTTCGGCGGGTTATGCACCCTCTTTTACCTGTCCCGCTACAACGTTTTTACCTGCATGGTTTTTGTTTTAGAAATATTTTTACCTGCTCAGGGACTCTACCAACGCTCTTTATAATGCATCTAGCATGCCAACCGGGGCAAAATCCTCATCTGAAAACAATCTATTTAATTCATTTTATAATATAGAATTAATGAACAGTCTTTAGTTGCGGCGCGGTCTCATTGCTCGGACAGGTTGTGCAATTTCGCACAGGCAAAGTCTCACAAAACGATAAATTAAGAGTTATTTCTATATATAAAAACAACTTGCACTGGTGTGCATATTCAGACCAGAGTGCAAAAGCACACAGACGCGAAGTCAATCGTTACAGTCTTCTCCATTATTAATGCGCCGGTTCAGCGCCGAGCGCGATATGCCCAGGAGGGCCGCGGCTACGCCCTGGTTACCGCCGGCCCGCCGCAAGGCTTCGCGTATGAGTTCCTCCGAGGCTTCTTTCAAGCTGGGCAAAACGGGCAGGCCCGCATACGCGTTCAGGCTGCGCTTTTGCGCCTGGCGGGCCGGAGCTCCCTGCTTGAATATCTTGTCCCGAAAAGACGCGAGGGCTAGCACGCGGGAATCGCTCCGGCCTACCGCATCATGGATCATGGACTCGAGCTCGCGCACATTACCCGGGAAGTCGTGCGCGCCGAGGAGCTCATACAATTCGGGTGGCACGGAAGGCCGCTTCTTGGCGAATTTGCCCGCGGCCTGTTCGACGAAGCGCTCCACGAGGAGGGGCAGGTCATCCAGGCGCTCGCGGAGCGGGGGTATGTGGATGCGATGCGTGCCGAGCCTATAGAAGAGATCCTGCCTGAAGGAGCCAGTCGCCGCCATTGCCTCTACGTCCTTATTCGTGGCCGCCACGATTAGGGCGTCGGACGAGCGCGTGAGATCGGCCCCCAGCGGGTAGTACAGGCGCTGCTCGATGAGGCGCAGGAGCTTTACCTGGCTTTGCGGCGCCAAGTCCCCTATCTCGTCGAGGAAGAGCGTGCCGCCCGAGGCGCGCTCTATGAGGCCCGGTCGGTCCCCGTCCGCGCCGGTGAAGGCGCCGCGCTTATGCCCGAAGAGCGTATCGCTGAACATGGTGTCGTCGAGCCCCGCGATGTTGAGGGACACGAGGGGCCCGCGCCTGCCGGAGGCTGCGTGGATGGCGGCGGCGAACAGCTCTTTGCCCGTGCCGGATTCTCCAGTGAGCAGAATGGCCTTGTCGCTGCCCGCTATCGCCTCGATGTAACGGAATATGGCGAGCATACGGCTATCCCGGGTGACGATGGCATTAAAATAGCCGGGCAGGGCCCTATCCCCGGCAAGCAGGGTGTCGCGGAGGGACTTGTTATATTCCTGCAGGCTGCCTATAAGCGCGGCATGCTCGATGCTGGCAATGAGGCGCGTGCTTTCCGCCGACTTAGGCACGTAATCGAAGGCGCCGGCCTTCATGGAGCGGACCACGGCGTCCAGGTCGTCGAGGGCGGTAGCCACGATCACCGGCACCTCGGGATGCTCCCGCCGCATGGCTTCCAGGACCTCATAGCCGTCCGCGTCGGGCATAAGGAGGTCCAATACGAGCGCCACGGCCCTGCGTTCCTTGAGTATCGGCCATATCTCCCGCGCGTGCTCGCAGAGGACGACGTCGCTGAAACCTTCGAAACGCAGCAGCCTGTCTAGGCGCTTGAGCACGCCGACGTCGTCGTCGAGGCATACGATCAGGCCGTCTTTTTCTGTCATGGGTTTCCTCCGGAGGCGCCGGCCAGGGCCGGCAGCCGTATGAGCAATTCGGTACCCGCGCCGAGGCTCGAGTGTATTTCCATGGCCCCGCCTAAATCCCTTACTATGCCCACGGCGACGGCCAGGCCCAGTCCCGTCCCGCCCCGCTCCCGCTTGGTCGAAAAGAAAGGGTCGAAGGCGGAGGCCAGGGTTCGCTCGTCCATGCCCACGCCCTCGTCGCGCACGAGTATCCTGAGCCAGCTCTCCCCGCCGTCGCTCCGTTCCAAGCCGCTCCGTACCAGCACGGCGCGGGAACGGTCGGGCAAAGCCTGCAGCGCGTTTTCCAGCACGTTTACCATCACCTGCGTGAGCTTGAGCCTGTCGGCGAGCACCGGCGGAAGGCCTTCCGCCAGCTCAAAGCTGACGGCGTCGCTGGCAAGCGCGATATCGTGTTTCAGGAGCCTGGCGGCGTAGGATATGACCTGGTTCAGGTCGGTAGGCTCCCTGCCTCCCGGATCGGGGCCGCGCGCATAGTCCTTAAGGTCCGTCACTATTTTCCGGATATGCTGCGCGCCCATATACAGGTCATTGAGTATCTCGGGAACCTCGCTCAGCAGGTCCTCGTAACTGAAGCCGCGGATGCGGAAATCGCCTTCGGCCTTGTATATGCGCTCAAGGGGCTCGAAGAGCTCGGCCCATAGCTCCTTGAGCAGCGGCACATTGCGTAGCGCGGCATTGTTGGGCGTATTTATCTCGTGCGCTACCCCGGCCGTGAGCCAGCCTAAGGTCTTGAACTTGTCCATCTCCGCCATGCGCGCCCGCTGTTCCAGGTCGCGCTGTATGCCGGCCGCCAGGTCCACGTGGGTCTGTACGCGGGCCAGGAGCTCGCCGCCCCCGATAGGGCGGATCAGGTAATCGTTGGCGCCTGCCATAAAAGCCAGCTCGATATCCTCCGGCCGGGCTGAATCGATGACCAGGATCACGGGGAGGAGCTCTCTACCGCCTTTGCGCCGGAGCGCCTTGCAGAACTCGGGGCCGCTCTGCCCGGGCAGGCTCGCGTTGGCAAGGACCAATTTACAGTTCATGCCCTCAAGCTCGTCGACGAGGCCCGCCGCGCTCAGCCGCCCTTCCACGAACCAGCCGCCTGCCTCGAGCCGGCGCTTAAGCGTAAACAAGCTTAGGGGGTCGCCGTCTATTACAAGGATAGTGCCGCGCGCGCCCGGCCGAGCGCCAGGCCGG
>JBGSKZ010000472.1:0-2253 GCA_041741035.1 Treponematales bacterium | reverse complement strand
GGGCCAGGCTCGCCGCTCAGTACCTGGAAGGCGCCGCCATAGCCGGCCGCTTCAGGCCCTTCGGCCCTGGCGCGCGCCGCGTCGCCTGCGCCTTGGCCGAGGACCCCGTAGCCCTGAAGGCCTCCATGGGCGGAGGCAAGGATTGGACCAGAACCGTCTATAGCACCGCTATACGCACGTGCCTCGCCGAGGGCCCTCTCATACGGGCCGAGGTGGAACTCTGCCGCGGCTTTAGGCACCAGATACGGGCCCACTTCGCTTGGCTGGGCCTGCCGCTCTGCGCGGACGGGCTCTACGGGGATAGCGGCGAAGCGCACATGGATAAGCTCGGGCTCTGCGCCTTCGCGCTGAGCTTTCCCGACCCGCGCGGGGGGACGCCCCTGCGCTTCGAGCTGGATTGCGGAGCATAACGGGGCCTAGCGGGGTAGAGAGGGGCATAGCGGGGAGGCCTCCGCCCGCCCGCCCTCGACAAAAGCGCGGGCGCCATGTAGGATAAACTCCATGAGCGATAAAAGCGCCTTCGACACCCTGGTGCTCGAACTCGACCCCCACGAGCGCGGCGAGCTCCTCTCCCGCCTCAACAGGCTTACCGCCGTTACTACCGAACCATTGCACATACTGAAGGCCGATAGCGCGGAAAAGGTGGATTACGCCGCCGCCTACAAGGAGCTGGGGCTTATCGCCAAGGCCATAATCATCGTACGGTCATTGCTATCGGGCATGAGCAAGGAAGATCTGGTAAAAGAGCGCATATTGCGCGGCATAGCGAGGGAAGCGGATTCGGCCGCCCCGGGCCTGGCCGATACGCGAAGGAGGGTGTTCCTCGAGCCCTTTAGGGATGAACTTATAGCCCTTAAGTCCGCCGCGCGCTATTTTTACGACCTGCTCGATCAATCGCTGGAAAAAAACCGCGCGGAATTCTTCGCCTTCCTCGCCTCGCTGCGCTTCGAGCGCACCCATCTCGAGCTGAGCACCGAGACCGACCCCGGCACCTTCATAGAGCGGAATGCGCTGGCCAGCGACAACGACGTGCGCTTGGCCGTGAACGCGGCCCTGGAATCCGCCCTCTCCCGCATGGAGGAGGATTATAGGCGCCTCATGCTGCAGGACGTGCGCAATCTGCAATGCCTCAAAAAGCTGTCGGGCTTCCTCTTCGACCGGCTCATAAACGGTTTCCAGCCCTCGCAGTCCGGCAGGAAAGAGCTATCGTTCTATACGGCGGCCGACCAGCTGGAACAGCTCGCCACGATACTCCTGGCCCTCGAGCCCCCCTCGGCCAAGCTCATGGAGGCCATACTCGCCTTCGACCTGGGCGACGAGGTAGCCAATAAGGACTTCGACCTTGAGGAGGCCATCAAGGCGGAATCGGCGAACGCGGGCAAGGCGCTCGGCGCCATACGCGGCTTTAACGCCCGGGTGCCCCTTGAGGCCGTGCTTAAGCTCGTCAATGAGGATCCCAATTGGCGCTGCCAGAACTTCTCCGGCGGCGAGGACTGGTTCGCCCTGTTCAAGTCCTACTGGAAGGAGCGCATAGAGAGGCGCTACCAGAAATTCGTCGCCGAACGCCGCATACGGCAGCTGGAGAGCGACGTAATAGCCATGGTAGGAATTCAGCCGCCGACCTGGTTCGAGCATCTGAGCGAGGCCGGCGCGGAAGCCAGCCCGCCGGTGCGCTTCACCCGCGCCCTGCGTTTCCTGGAAGCCTTTTACCATCAGGTTTTCTTGAGCGACGTAAACAACGTGCTTAAGGTAGTCCTCCTCGACGGGGAATTCTATAAGCGCGATAACCGCCTGGAGTTTACCGACGCGTACAACGGCATGCTCCAGATAGGCGAGGGCCTCAAGAGCCTCGACCACAGGCTCGCGCCCGACGGCGAGCTCGGCTCCACGTATTACCACGCGAAGAATGAACTCATACCCCTGCAGATTAAGAAGCGCAAGATAGAATCGGCCGTGCAGGCCGCGGACGTGGAGGCCGAGGGCCTCATACGGCGGGCGAACGACGCCATGCTCAAGATGCAGCTCATACTCAACGGCATCGTGGCCGGAGAGGCGCGCGGGCGTTACGACTCGCTCGCCAATCTGTCCAGCATAGAGGGCAAGGCTAACAAGGATTTCCAGCGCAAGCTCGGCCTTACCAAGGACAAGCTTGAAAAGACGGTATTCCTGCTCGGCGAGCTTACCCGCGCGGCGCTTAGCGGCGGGGACCTGTAATGGCCCTTTCCGCCGCCCGGCCTCCGGCCGCAGCCGGCC
>JBGSKZ010000471.1:0-7373 GCA_041741035.1 Treponematales bacterium | reverse complement strand
CTCGGGATTGCAGGACAGGGCCATGGCTATCATGACGCGCTGGCGCATGCCGCCCGAGAACTGGTGGGGGTATTGGTCAATGCGCTTCTCGGGGGCGGGAATCCCCGCAAGGGTAAGCATCTCGATGGCCTTGGCCTTTGCCGCTTTTTTGTCCAGTCCCTGATGCAGCACGATGGTTTCCACCATCTGCGTGCTTATGCGCAGGAAGGGATTGAGCGAGGTCATGGGGTCTTGGAATATCATCGATATCTTGTTGCCCCGCAGCTCGCGAATCTCGTTATCGGACATCTTAAGCACGTCTTTGCCGTTAAAGAGCACCTCGCCCCCGGCTATCCTGCCGGGCGGTGAGGGTATGAGCTTCATGATGGCCAAGTTGGTAACGCTCTTGCCTGAACCGGATTCTCCCACTATGCCGAGGGTCTCGCCCTTGCGCAGCTCGAAGCTCACGCCGTCTACGGCTTTGAGGAGCCCTTCGTCCAGCTTAAAGTATGTCTTCAGGTCATTAACCTGCAGTATGACGTCATCGGTCATTCGACGGTCTCCTTGACTCTTAGTTGCGGTTCTTGCTCTGCGGATCAAGTGCATCGCGCAGGCCGTCGCCGAGGAAGTTCATAGCGAAGAGGAACACGGTCATAGCCGTGGCAGGCACGATCAGGCGCCAGGGATAGAGTTGCATGCCCTGCACGCCTTCGCTTACCAAGGTGCCCCAGGATGCGTAGGGAGCCGATACGCCTAAGCCGAGGAAGGACAGGAAGCTCTCGCTCATGATGAAGCTGGGGAACTGTAGCGTGGAGTACACGATTATGATGCCTATCGTATTGGGCAGGAGGTGCCGGAACACGATGCGTCCCGTGCCCGCGCCCATCGAACGCGCGGCTTCCACGAATTCGGAGTTCTTAAGGCTTATGATCTGGCCGCGCACGATACGCGACATAGTCAGCCAGGATACCAGAGCGATGGCGAAGAACAGAATAATTATGTTCATCGGTATGCCCAGCACCATAGCGTTGCTTGAATCCTTAAACATGGACATGATAATGATCACGAGGAGCATATACGGAAGGCTGTACATGATATCGATGAAGCGGCTGATTATGTTGTCCAGCCATCCGCCCAGGTAGCCGCCCATGGCCCCGAGCACGATGCCTATAAGGCCCGCGGTAAGGGTACCCACGATACCGATAAGCAGGGATATCTGCCCCCCGTATATCGTGCGCGCCAGCATGTCGCGCCCCAGATAATCGGTACCCAGTATATAGACTCTCTTATGCACTGGGTCGCGGTTGAGCTCGTACTTGATAAGGTCTATTTCGGTGTTGACGCGTTCTAAGTCCACCCTGAGGTCTTCTCTGCCCGTGGACTCTATGGCGGTTAACAACTCTACGCGGCGGCTTTCAAGCTTTACGAGGGCCACGGCGCCGGAAGGCTTGAAGGAAGGCGGCAGGTTGGCGTGCAACAGTTCCTGATCTGTGTAGGAATAGAAGGGCAACAAGCCCGCGCCAAAGGTGATGAACAGGTATATGCCCACGATCCACATACCGATCACGGCCATCCTGTTCTTGCGTAAACGCTTCCACGCATCCGCCCATAATGAGACGGGCTTAACGTACTGGTTAAACTCGTTAACGGCGTTATCGTTTTTCGTGTTAAGTGCCGGCATTCTTGCTCGCCCCTTACTTGTAGGAGATGCGCGGATCGAGGAGGCCGTAAAGCACATCCACGAGGAAGTTCGCGCTGATAAGTATAATAGAATATACGATGACGTCGCCCATGATGACCGTGTAGTCGCGGTTGAGCGCCGACTGCACGAATATCCTGCCTATGCCGGGCACCACGAAAATCTGTTCCACGACCACCGAGCCTATTACGATACCGCTGAAGGCGGGGCCGAGGTAGGTAACCACGGGCAAGAGGGCGCCCTTAAGGATATGCTTCCAGATAACCACGGATTCTTTAAGGCCCTTTGCCCGCGCGGTGCGTATATAGTCTGAGCGCGCCACTTCGATGATGGAGCCGCGGGAAAGCCGGGCTATGTAGGCGAAGTAGGGGAACATGAGGGTCATCGTAGGCAGGATAACGGTGGCCCAGCCGGCCCGGCTGCCTATCCAGCCTGAGGTCGGGAGCCATTTCAATTGCAGCGCGAAGACTAGCATGAGGAGCGGGCCTATGACGAAGAGCGGTATCGATATGCCCAATACCGCGAACGACATGGCCGCATAGTCAGGCCATTTGTTTTGGTTCAGCGCCGATATAATGCCCACGCTGATACCGAGGAACAGCGCCACGCCTAGGGCCATGGCTCCCAGGTGTAGGGACACGGGAAAGGCCTTGCCTATGAGCTCGTTTACCGTGGAGTCTTTGTAGCGGTACGACGGGCCAAGGTCAAAGCGCAGGACGTCGCCCAAGTACCTGAAGTATTGGTTTAAGAGCGGTTCGTCCATATGGTACTTTTTTAGGATATTCTGGAGCACTTCCTGAGGGATTTTTTTCTCTCGGGAGAAAGGGCCGCCTGGGGCAAGCCTGATCATAAAGAAGCTGAGCGTAACGATGATAAAGAGTGTGGGAATGACGCTCAGGAGCCTTCTAACGATGAATTTGGACATCGCAGCCTCGCTTGATTGGAATCTGGATTCGTGGAAGGAAGATGAACCCAGCGTGAAGCGGCAACTATGCCCATGGCAGGCAAGCCTTGGCCGCTACGACCAGCGAATTATAGCGCTCTTTCCCGATAAGCGCTAGTGGAAAAACCACGGCTTATGAATATTTGAAATGCTGTTTTATTAATAAAAACGGCTGCCCGTAGGCAGCCGTTCCACGTTCAATGCTTTACATTGAAATGCGTATTACTTCTTGTAAATAAACTTCCAGTTGTGGATGCCAAGAGGGTTTGCATACCAGCCGCCCCATACCTTGGTGTCGATAAGGTCCTGCTCCACATAGTGGTAGAAGGGTATGACCGCCTGGTCCGTGGTGATCATGATCTCTTCAGCCTGGCGCAGGGTGTCCATGCGAGCCTTGCCGGCGGGCATGGTGGCGGCCTTCTTAATCAGTTCATCGTACTTGGGGTTCGTGTACAAGCCATCGTTGAGGCCGGAGCCGGTGATGAAGATGTCGAGGAAGGTGTTGGGGTCGAGGTAGTCGCCCACCCAGCCGGCGCGGCAGAACTCGAAGTCATGGGAGGTCTGGCGGGTGTCGAGGAAGGTCGCCCATTCCTGGTTCACGAGCGCTACTTCTATGCCGAGGTTCTTCTTCCAGTTTTCCTGAGCCCACTCAGCGATCTTCTTGTGGCCTTCGCTGGTGTTATAGAGCAGGGTTACCTTGGGGAAGCCTACGCCGCCGGCGAAACCGGCAGCCGCGAGAAGCTTCTTGGCCTCTTCTACGTTGTAAGCATTGCCCTTGATGGCGGTATAGCCGGCCATAGCGGGTACCATGGCGTTGGTGGCCAACTGGCCGCCCTTGGTTACCTTGGCTACGAGATCCTGCATGTTAAGGGTCATAGCAAGGGCCTTGCGTACGCGGACGTCGGTGAAGGGCTTGCGGGTAACATTGAAAATGTAAAAGTAGGTGGCTACCTGGGGCGCTACCTGGTAGTCGGGGCGGAGCTTGATCTCGTCGATGAGGTCAAGGGGAACGCCGTGAGACCAGTCGACTTCGCCGTTCTTGTACTTATTGTACGCGGTTAGGTTGTCATCGATGGGCAGGAAGGTAACCGCGCTGAGCTTCACGCTCTTGGCGTCCCAGTAGGTGGGGTTGGCCACGACGGTGAGGGATTCCTGGGGCTTCCACTCCTGAAGAGTGAAGGGGCCGTTTCCTACGATATTACCAGGCTTTACCCATTCGTCGCCAAGCTTGTTGATAACGTGCATGGGGAGTATGGCGAATGCGTTGTGCGCCATCATGTCTACGGCGTAGGGCATGGGGCCGATGAGCTCTACCTGGAAGGTATAGTCGTCTATGGCCTTGATGCCTACGGTTTCTTTGGCGGCTTTGCCGGCGTTGTAGGCTTCGGCGCCTTTAACGACCATGTTAACCATGTATGCATACTCAGCTCCGGTAGCGGGGTTGAGGTTGCGGTACCAGCTGTCTACTACGGTCTTAGCGGTGATGGGGGTGCCATCGGACCAGGTAGACTTGCGGAGCTTGAAGGTTATCATCTTGCCGTCGGGGCTGACGGTCCAGCTCTCGGCAATACCGGGCTTCGCGAGCGAAGTCTGGGGGTCGTTGATCACGAGGCCTTCGAACAGAGCCATATAGATCTTATGCTCAGGAACGCCGGAGATCTTGGACGGATCGAGTGTCTGAGGCTCAGCGCCATTATTCATGATGAAATGAGTGCCGCCAGCGGCTTCTTTGGTGCCCGTTGCAAAGGCGCCTGAGAATGCCACCAGTAACAGTAGTGCTACTGCTAAAGTACGCTTCATGATTCCTCCTTAGGAATTAAACAAGTTAAACCATTTTATGCTTACCTTATGGAATTGACAAGCGTATAATTCAGCATTTTGTCTTTAAGAAGCCTTAGGTGTAGAGCTATTGGACATAATGTGAAAAGTATTTTAGCTTTTTATTTAATTTACGTTTGAAATAAATAAAAACCGGGCTCCTTTTGGAAGCCCGGTACAATCAAAGCGGGAGTCTATGCTTAGTCCCTGCTTATCGCTATGGTCTTTTCCTGCGCCTCGGGGCGCTTCTGCATGACGATGGTCAAGAGGCCGTCCTTGAAGCTTGCCTTGATCTGCTCGGGGTCCACATTGCGGGGCAGGGTGAAAGACCTGCGGAAGGCGCGGACGCCGCGTTCCCGTATGAGCCATACTACGCCCTTATCTTCCTTCTTTTCTTCCTCTTTAGCAGAGGCAATAGACAGTACGCGGTCATTAACCTTGATAGCCACGTCTTTCTCGGCCATGCCGGGAAGCTCGGCCTCAAGTATGTAGCGCTCTTTCTCTTCGCGTATGTCTACCGGGGGATAGCCCGCGGTGGACATGCTGCCTGAATAGCCTTCCTTATTAAAGAAATCGCCGAGCAGGCGGTCCCAGCCATCGAACACGGACAAAACGGAATCGGGATTGTAGGTAACGACGCTCTTCATACTAAACCTCCATATGGGTGTGGTTGATCGTTTCGGCGCGGTAGGGAAGCCCACGGCCTTTGCCGCGCTCATCTATATATAAGCAAGAGCCGTGCCAAATTGGATTATGCTCGTATTTATCATTTCTTCTTTTGCGCACAGTTGTCATTGTTTGTAATTACTGCTGTAATATACAAATAATAATTTGTATTCCTGTGAGGGAATGCTGGCGGCGGCTAAGATAGCCTTGATTGCGCATTCTGATTATGGTGAATTGGCTTCTCAGGGGCTTGCTATGGCCTGAGTCTGTGTAAAAAGTAAACAGTGCTTTGTGTCAGTAAAAGAGGGGTACTGTGTTAAAAATATACAATATTTTCAATGAAAGCGCTGAGTGCTTCGTTCGGAAACAAGGCTAGCGTTTTACAGGCGCCTTGCGTACATAGAGCGGTATGCCGGCGCGCTCTTGCTCGTCAATAGACAGCACGATATTCCAACTGCCCTCTTTGGCCCAGCGTACGTTCATTAGATTCAGCGTGAGGTTGGCGCAGGCGGAGTCCCTGCCTATGCCGTTTACGCTCATGGACCCTTCAAGCGAGGGGAGCAGGGCTTCGCCCTCGGGCGATCGTATGTCCACCTTTATGGCGTGGCTGCCAAGCTCGTATACCGCGAAACGTATGCGCGCCGCCACGCACATGAAGGGGTGCACCGCGGGGAATTCCTTAACCGTAAGCGCGTCGAAGGCGCCAATAATCGTCAATTTGCCTAGGTTATCCTGCGCGAAATCGCAGAGCGTAAAGACCTCTACCGTCATGGTATGACTTGAAAGTCCGCGAAGTAGAGTTGCTCTACCGCGCCGAGCAGCAACTCGGCGTTAAAAATGTCGCGCAAGGCGGCTTTTACGCTTTCTTCGGCCAGCGGCTGCAAGGAGGCGCTATCCTGTGCCGATAGGTAGGCGAGGGCGGCGGCCTTAAGGCTTGCGCGTTTGCTAGCCAATTCTTCCTTGAAGGGCTTGTCCTTCGCGTCATAGGGAAAGACTATGGTAGCCACGACCACGGCGCCGTCGCTGGTTTGGGCGCGCAGCCTGCCTATGCCTTCGTATATGCCCTCAGCCGCTTCGCTTGCCGGCACCGAGAGGCGGGCGGCCTTGCGGGCCGGCGCGCCGGTAAGGAGGGCATAGGCCGTGCCGCTTATCAAGGCTATGCCTATGGCCGCTAAGGCTATAACGAGCGCGCTTTCCAGTCTGCTCATGGCTCTCCCTTTCTCGGGGTCGTAGTATCCCTCGATACCGCCTCATTCATGATGCGCTGCCGCGTGGATTTGCCTACCACGATTCCTACCGCGCCTAGTATAGCGCTCGTTACGAAAAAGACCGAGGGGTAGCCGGCGGCGGTAGCCATGGTCGCGCCGACCGCCGGGCCTAGGGCCATGCCCGCGCTTGAAATAGAAGAGGACAGCCCGTAGGTGGCTCCCTGCTTGTCCTTGGCGCAGAGGCTGGCGATTAGGGCATTTACGCTGGGCATGGTGCCTCCTAGGAAGAAGCCGCTGCCAAGGCGCAAAAAAAAGAGCTGGAGCGGACTGCGCACGAAGCCCTGCGGCAGATACAGTAAGAATGCCCCGGATATGCATACGAGCAGGGTGCGGGCATAGCCCCATCTGCCCGATGCCTTGCCTAATACGCCTGCGGCGAGGGCGCCCGATAGGGATCCCGCCGCTATGATGAGGCCGGAGAGCGATCCGACGGCTTGGGTCCCCGCGGACAGCTGCATGATAAAGAGCGGGAGCATGGGCGCCACCACCGCGTTGGCGAACTGCACGGCGAACACCACGCCCATGAGCGAGGCCAGCGCGGGTACTTGAGTAAGCGGGGAAAAATCGGGCAGGGCGTTCCTCAGGAATGAACCGCTTTTGGGCTTCGGCGTAAAGTCCTCGCTCACATAGCGAATGATGACGACCCCAGCGAGCACGAGGAGCAGGCTCGTAGCCGCGAAATTGCTGCGGTAGCCCAGCGTGTCGCCAACCACGCCGCCGAAGAGCGGCCCTACGGAATTGCCCAGGTACACGGCCATCTGCATAAGGCCTAAGCGGTAGCCTATTTCTTTGCTCGGCACGAGAGAAGCGGTGAGCACGGTCGCCGCCGCCACGGTTCCGGTTACGCAGCCTTGCATGGTGCGGAGTATGGCCACCTGCCAGGGAGCCGTTGATAAGCCCATAAGCCCTATGAGCAAGGCTCCTCCGAACATGGCGCGCAGCAGCATGAGATTGCGTCCGTAGCTGTCGGCTAAGCTTCCCCATATGGGGGCGAAGATCG
>JBGSKZ010000470.1:0-1241 GCA_041741035.1 Treponematales bacterium | reverse complement strand
ATTGAGGCTTTGCAGGCCCTGGGCGAGGTGTACTTTAGCGAGCAGTCCTGGGAGAAGGCTTTTAAGATCTACGAGACCCTCATGGAAGTGGCCGCGGGCAATCCCGATATAGACGAATTCGCCATTAACAGGCGATACGGCCTGTCTGCCTTGAAGTTAAGCCGCTTCGATGAGGCCTACAAGGGCCTCGTCGTCGCGCACGCGGTTAAGCAGGACGATTTCGAGACCTGCTATAATTTGGGTTACCTGGAGTTCCAGCGCAGGCAGTACGAGAAGGCCATCATTTACCTCAGGCAGGCCACGCGCCTCAATATGGAACATGCCTTTGCGCTGCGTTACCTTGGGCATTCGCTCTTTAAGACCAAGAACTACAAAGAGGCCCTCGGCGTGCTCAAGCGCGCTATAGACCTGCAGCCTGAGGATAAGGAAAGCCTCTTTGCCATGGGCGAGAGCCAGTTCGAGCTTGGGCAACTGGATCAGGCCATACGTATTTTTAGCCATCTCCGTACCGATCCGGCCTTGGGCCCTAGCGCGGCGCTTTTTGCCGGCACCATACACCTTAATCAACGGCAGTTCCAAAAGGCCGTCATGGACTTTGAGATTGGCCTAAGGCACCCGGAAATAAAAGTAGAGGTGCTGGTGGAGATAAAGTACCGCTTGGCCGCGGCGTACCTCAAAGAGCAGGAGATAGCCAAGGCGGTTAACCTCCTTACCGAGATAAACCAGATATACCCCAACTATAAGGATGTGCCCGCGCAGCTGTCCCGCTACAAGGAGCTTAATTCCAACCGCAATCTGCAGACCTACCTCTTGTCCGCCACGAGCGACTTCATAACCCTGTGCCGCAAGATAACGCTCTCGTTCTTCCCTAAGGCTAAGGTTAAAATCACCGATATATCGGTGCAGAAGAACGATTGGGCGGATATCCTTGCCGAGGTGGAGACCAGCCGCTGGTCCGACGTGGTGCTGTTCCGCATGATACGCTCCACCGGCACCACCGGAGAGCTTACGCTGCGCGATTTTCATGCGCGCATAAAGGATTTGAAGGCGGGCAAGGGCTACTGCGTAACGGCCGGCGTGTTTTCCGACGAGTCTAAAAAGTTCGTGGAGGCCAGGCTCATCGACCTTATGGAGAAAGACAAGCTCATGGGGCTGCTTAATAATATCGACACCCGCCAGAAGGGCCTGCTCATAGACGAGTAGGGCCTATGCAGGGCCTTTTTCGAAGTATCGCACCTGTT
>JBGSKZ010000469.1:0-2092 GCA_041741035.1 Treponematales bacterium | reverse complement strand
TGCCCACGTGGCGCAGGTCTGGCCGGAATTCCGGCGCGGCCGCCTCGGCGAAGGCGGGATCCTTGAGGCGCTTACTGGCTATGCGCGCGGCGTTGTAGAACTGCTCGTAGCCCGTGCAGCGGCAGAGCGTGCCCGATAGGGCGTCCCGCACCTCGTCGTGGCTAGGCTCGGGCGAGCGCTCAAGCAGTTCGTGGAGGGCGAGGGTGACCGCCGGCGTGCAATAGCCGCACTGCACGCAGGCCGCGTCTATAAGCGCCTGCTGCACGATGGACAGGCCGCGTTCCTTGGAGAAGAAATCCACGGTGAGCACGTTCCTGCCTTGTACCTGCACGGCGAGCAGCTGGCAGGAGTTCACCTGTTTGCCGTCAAGGAGCACGGCGCATAGGCCGCAGGAGCCTTCGCCGTCGCAGCCGTTGCGTACGGACACGATGCCCTTGGCGCGCAGGGCCTCGAGCAGGGTAAGCCCCGGCTCCACGGTCCAGGCTACGGCGCGGCCGTTAAGCGTAAAATTGACCTTCATGCTATCACCTCCGCCGCGTGGAGGGCGTCCGCTACGAGCGCGGCTCCGCGCCGCTTTTTGTAGTCGGCGCCGCCCCGCTTGTCGCTTAAGGCGTGGAGGAGTGGCTCCACGGCCTTTTCTATGTCCGCCTTGGGCGGA
This sequence comes from Treponematales bacterium, assembly GCA_041741035.1. Taxonomy (GTDB): domain Bacteria; phylum Spirochaetota; class Spirochaetia; order Treponematales; family UBA12059; genus UBA5200. Next base: position 1,434 of record JBGSKZ010000469.1, on the reverse strand, counting down.
AGGCTTTTGCCTTCGAAGAGGGCGGCTATGGCGGGAAAGAGCATGGCATGGGGGCCGAAGCCTCCCAAGGCTACGCGCAGCCCGCGTACCATGTTCCCCTCGAGCCTGTAGGCCAGGCCCACGGTGGCGGTGGCTATATCGCAGGAGGTCCTGCTGGCGCGGGCCGATGCCGCGCGCGTGCCAGGCTCGAGCGCTATGGACAGCGAGAGGACGAGCCCCTCTGGCTTGGCCAGCCATGCCTCGAGCGGAGCGCGCCGAGGCGCGGAGCCGAGCGCTTTAAATTCGGCTTGGACGTTAAGCGCGAGCAGTATGGGCACGAGGCTGGCGCAGGACTTGTTAGCGCCTATATTGCCGCCCACGGTGGCCCGGTTCCGCGTATTGCGGTTGGCCATGGTAAGCGCCGCTGCGCGCAGGCAAGCGGGCGCTTCAGGGGCCTCGGCGAGCGCCTGGAAGCTGCAGAGCGCTCCCAGATAGAGTTCTTTTCCGCGCAGCTCCACGGACTCCGGCAGGAGTCCGCCTATGTCCACCGCGCGCTCGATATCGGCCTTGGTGCCGTGCAGCTCGCCTATGAGGGCGAAGGTGCCGCCGGCGATAGCCTTGCTTCCCGGCATGGCAAGTGCCTCGAGGGCTTCGTCAAGCGATAGCGGCTTTATATAATCTTTTACCATTCGGCTTTTACCCCCGCTTTTTCAAGGAGGCGCTTGGAGCAGCGGTTCGCTTCGCTCCGTATGCGCTCCTCGTCCGCGCCGCAAAGGCGCGTGTTCTTAACGACGAACTTACCGTTTACGATAAGGTGATCCACTCCATGATTATAGCCGGAGAAGAGCAAGGCCGCGGCGGGATCCGACAGGGCCCCCGCGTACTCGAGCTTCATCACATCGAAGAGGGCCAGGTCGGCCAGTGCGCCCTCTTGGAGTAAACCGGCCTCCTCATAGCCCAGTATGCGCGCGCCGCCTATGGTGGCCAGGCCGAGCACCTCGCGGGCGTTTATGCCCGCGGCGCCGTAGCGCACGCGCTGCAGGAGCAGGGCCTGCCTGGCCTCGCCCAGCATGTCGGACGCGTCGTTAGACGCAGAGCCGTCTACGGCAAGGCCCACGGGCACGCCTAAGTCCAGCATTTCGCGTACGCGGCAAATGCCCGAGCCTAGGCGCATGTTGCTCGAGGGGCAGTGGGCCACGCCGGTCTTGGTGGCTGCCAGGAGCTTGAGTTCGTCGTCGTTGAAATGTATGCCGTGGGCGTACCACACGTCGGGGCCTATAAAATCGCAGTCCTCCATGACCTTGAGCGGGCGCCTGCCGTACATCTTCATGCAGAACTCGTCCTCGTCCATGGTCTCGGCCAAGTGGGTGTGAAGCCGCGCCCCGTAGCGCCGCGCCAGGGCGGCCGCATCCTTCATGCTCTGCTCGGATACGGAGAAGGGCGAGCAGGGGGCTA
>JBGSKZ010000468.1:0-2092 GCA_041741035.1 Treponematales bacterium | reverse complement strand
AACGTGCGCCCCGTCATGGTAGTCGATCGCGACGCATATATCCGCCGCATGGAGCTCTGGTTTAAAGCGGCCACGATCGTGAAGATTTCCGGCGCGGATCTCGACTACGTATATCCTGAGCTCAGCCGCGAGGCGGCGCTTGAGCGAGTGCTGTCCTTCGGCGCCAGCCTGCTCGTCACCACGTTAGGCGCGGAGGGCGCCCTGGCCCTGGGCAAACGGCAGGGCGGCGAGCGCTTCGGCGCCAAGGCCCCCGGCGCGAAGGTGTTGGTGGCCGACACGATAGGCGCGGGAGACAGCTTCCACGCGGCCTTCCTCTCATGGCTTGAGCTGAACGGCAAGATGTCCAAAACGGCCATAGCCGCTCTGAGCGAGGCTGAACTGGAGGAAGCCCTACTCTTCGCCAATCGGGCGGCGGCCCTCGTATGCGCGCGTAGGGGCGCCGAGCCTCCCAGCCTGGCTGAACTTCAGGCCTTCGCGCGGGCGGGAAGCGCGTAGCGAAATCGAGGGGCAAGGCTTTTCGAGGCGAGCAAGGCCGAAGCCCGCTGGGCATGCCGCGGATCTCAGCTAGGCCATCGTCCCGGCCCCGACTCTTAATGGAGGCCGGGTTCAGAGCAGGCTGAACTGATTGACCAGGGTATCGACCTGGGAAATCGAGGATGCCAGTTTTTGGACGCTTTGCGCCAGCATCGCCTGACTCTGTATCATGGCCGATACATCCTGGAGGATGCCATAGAGCGTTTGCTTTGCGCGCTCGGTCTCGCTGTTATTGCCCAAACCCGAGAAACCGGCTCCGGCGTTCGTCAGGCTTTCCGTAAGGCTCTCCATGGTGCCGAAGGTTTTCAAGAGGCCATGGACGCGACTTTGGAGGGCTTCCCCATTATGGATGAATACCGCGCCCAGCTCATCCATTTCGCTCAGGGCCCCGCCGCTCGACGCGGTGCCGCTTTAAAGCTCTTGGAATACCGCTACCGCCTCGCTGATCGACGACTCCCCCGCGGAAAGCTCGCTCGATATTGAAGCCAGGCTTGCCTTGAGGCTCTTGGTCTGGCTGGCGATCTCGTCGCCCTGCTTACGCATTTCCGAGGCTATCACGGCGAAGCCCTTTCCTTGCCCCCCGGCATGGGCGGCCTCAATCGACGCGTTCATGGCGAGCAGGTTGGAACGGTCGGTCACTTCCTCCATCGTCGATACCGCTCCAAGCAGGATACCCAAAATGGAGCCTATGCGCTCCTGTAGCTTTCTCAGCGCCTCGAAGGCGCTTTCTCCCCTTTGCACGCTGGCCAGGAGCTGCCGGGTCCTGCCATGCTCATGGCGGATTTTCTCAGACAGGAATTTCTGCGTCTGGTCTATTTCCAGGCCGCTTGCCGAGAGCTCCGCGAGCAGCTGTTTATCTTCAATCAGTAACGCGCCTAAGTCCTTACCCCGGGAGGCTAATTCTATGCCGCGGCCGCTCACCTCGGTAATCCTGGCGCTTAGTTCCCCAAGCGCGGAGTCGCCGTCCCTGGATTCCGCCATTAAGCGCCCGAGGGTATCCGAAACCTCCGCGATGCGCTTGCCCAATTCCGACAGGGCTTGGGACGAGAGGGCCGAGCCGTCCCGTATAAGCGCGAGCTCGGCGTCAAGCGCGGTAAAGAATTTCGTGAAGTTGTCGCTTACCTCGCCGAGCTGTCGGCTGGCTTTCAGGTCCAGTATGGCGCCTTCGGCGCCCAGCTTACCTAAGCCGCTGGAACGCCGTTCTATCCAGTCGAGGAGCAGGGTCTTGCCGATTGCAAACGATACCAGCCCAACGGTTAGGCCCGCGCCGAGGCAGCCCGCGGAGAAGTACGCCAAAGCCGCGATGGAAGGAAATTCGGCGAAAAGCAGGGCGTAGAAGGGAAAGACCATACCCATAAGCAGGCCGAAGCCCAGCGACGCGAAAAAGAAACGTTGGATTACCGGCGATTTTCTGTGATGCCCCGCGCGGACCATCGCTCAAGTATAGTATCCGAAAGGACGGAATGCCAGCTACGAGCACGCCCAGAGCAAGGCCCGCGGCCGACTGAGCCTGCCGCGCGCCAGGCGTACGCCGGCCGGCTAGGCTTTCGGCCGCTTC